>NZ_BSTC01000024.1 GCF_030269305.1 Kineosporia sp. NBRC 101731 | reverse complement strand
GGAACTCCAGGAAGCGACCTATCTCCTGAACTACCGGCCCCGACAGGTCCTCGACTTCGCCAACCCCCTTGAAGTCTTCAACGACCTACTCCTCGCCGATGGTGCAACCACCACTTGACTCCAAGGGGGACGCGCGAACATGGGGACGCACGAACAGGGGGACGCGCGAACAGGGGGACGACGACGGCTACCGGTTCGGGGGCACCGGGTCGAGAAGGTGGGGCCGATCAGGAGCGGCTGCTGCCGGCCTTCTCCCGGGGCTTGCGCCCAGCGGTCCCGCCCTCGTCGGGGTCGGAGGATGATGCCCCCCGCCGGAACCGCGACGTGATCCAGGGGGTCAGCCCGGCCAGGGCGGTGAGACCGGAGCCGGGCCACAGGCGGGCCGTCCACCGGGTCCGGCCGGACTTCTGCACCGCCACCGCCCCGACGACCAGGCCGACATCATGACGTCGGTCGGCCGCGGCCCGGCCCGGCTCGTCGCTCGGTGGGGCGTAGAGGGCACTCTCCAGTTCCTCGACCAGCCGTTCCAGGGCGGCGGACTGCTCGGGGGTGAGCTGGTAGTCGTCGTTGAGGCGCTGCCGGACGGCACGCGGCGTCCACGACGCGGCCCAGCGCACTCCCAGATCACTCAGCCCGAGCCGTAGGTCGTCCCACGCGGCGGTGGCCATGCCGGAGGCGGTGACGGCCTGCTGCCAGCGTCGTCGGCCGGCCACGACGGAGGCCGTGCGGGGTGCGGCCAGCCCGAGCAGCACGATCAGCAGCAGCACCACGGGCTGCCACGGCACCGAGAAGCCCCCGTCGGCCGCGGTACTGCCGGCCTCCTGCTGCTCCTGCGTGGCCTCGGCCTCGGCGGTGCTGCTGGCGTCACCCTCGCTGGTGTCCGGGGCAGTGGTGGTGCTGGTCTGGCTGTCGGGGGTGTCGGAGTTCGTGCCGGTGTTCGGCAGGGTCCAGTCGGGGGCGGCCTGACCGCTGCGCGGCGTGGGCTCGAAACGCACCCAGCCGACACCGGCGAAGTACAGCTCGGGCCAGGCGTGGGCGTCGCGCGAGGAGATGATGCGGGTGTTCTCGGTCTGCACGCTGCCGGGCAGGAAGCCGACGGCGACGCGGGCGGGAATGCCGAGCTGGCGCGCCATCACGGCCATCGTCGAGGCGTAGTGCACGCAGTAGCCCTCGCGGGCCTTGAGGAACTCCACGATCGCCTGGGCGCTGCCGTCGCCGTTCTTGGTCTCGGGGGCCTTGGTGTTGTAGACGAAGCCGCCGCCGGTGCGGAACCACTCCTGCAGCCGTACGGCCTGCTCGTAGAAGGAACCGTTGCCGGCGACGTTACGGGCGGTCCGCTCGATCTCGGCGGGCATGTCGTCGGGCAGCTGGGTGTACTGCTCAACGATCTCGTCCGGGGCCGCGCCGGCGTTGGCCAGCTGGTCGGCGGTCGGCGTGACCTCGGTGAACTCGACGCCGTAGCGGGCCTGGGTGGTGTCGACCTTGTTGCCGATGACGTTCAGCGTGTCCGGGTCGTACAGCCACTCGCCGCTCAGCCCGGTGACGGTCTTCGCCGGGTAGGGCAGAGGCAGGTAGGTCTCCCGCAGCCGGTAGATCTCGATCTGGCTGCTCTCGCTCGAGGTCTTCACCGCGGCGGTCAGGCCGGGCGCGGCGGGCAGTCCTTTGCTGACGTTGTTGGCGCGCGGGATCTTCTTCCCGCTCGGCTTCCAGGTCTTGCCGTCGTACTCGTCGTCGGTGACGATCCGCAGCGGGGCCGGATCGGCGACCGTGGTGGTGTAGGCGAGCAGTTCGGTGTCGACCGGGTCGTTCAGGTCACGGCGCATGTCGAGGATCGGGTTGATCCGGGTGATCACGGTGCCGCCGGAACCGTCGGAGCCGTCCCCGGAGCCGCCGAGCAACTGGTTGTCCAGTCCGGGCACGAAGTAGGGGATCGCCACGGCCAGGGCCACCGCGGCCAGGCCCACCCGGCGACCGCCCCGGGCCAGGCCGGTATCGCCGCCGGCGCGAGCAGGACGTTGCCCGGCCGAGGCCAGTACCCGGCCCCAGGCGCGCACCCGGTCACCGGCGTCGGCGGAGAGCAGCAGCAGGAAACCCGCGGCAGCGATCAGGAACAGGTACCAGGGCAGACCGTCGTCGAGGAGGGCGGCGGGTATGCAGTACATCGCCAGCAGCGGCAGCCCGGCCAGGGCCGGCTGACGGAACGACGTGGCCAGGATGTCGACGGCCAGCGCGACCAGCCCGGTGCCTCCGGCGGCGAGCAGCACGATCCCGCGCGTCGCGTCGACCGGCGGGGACTGGCTCTGGGTGGTCTGCAGCCCGGTGTCGAGCAGGTCGGAGAGCAACCGGACGGCCCCCGGCGGGTCGGCGATCTCGCCGCGTGCGAACAGCACGACGACCGCCAGGAACAGGACGACGGCCTGCAGCCCGACCACGGCCGGCCACCAGCCCCGGGCCAGCTGACGCCCGACGATGCCGGTCACCATCACCGCCAGCACCATGATCGCCGCGGCGAACAGCCAGGTGGAGCCCTTGATCAGAGGAGCGAGGGTGAGTGCGGCCACCAGGCTGGCGACCGCGGCGGTCACTGCCATCCGCTCGTCGGAACCGTTGCTCATCACAGAAACCGCCCAAAGCCGTCGCCGGAACCGTTCTGGCCGTTCGCCGTACCGTTCGTCGTGCCGTTAGCAGTATGAGCCGGGCCGTTCGGGGAGCCGTTCACAGCGCCGTTCCCGGCCCAGCCCGCAGTCCCCTTCATAGACCCCGAAGCTGTGCTGCCCGCGGACACCGGCGGCGGCGAGACCCCGATCCCGGCCCCGAGCTCCGCCCCGGCGCCGACCGCAGTGCTCGCCGCACCGCTCCAGACCTCGCTGATCGTCTGCCGCGACCCGGCCTCCACGACCGCCCAGCCGCCCCCACGCAGCAGGGACACCATCCGCTGCCGGTTCTGGGTGGAGCCCCGGGCGGCGTTCTGCGACCACTCCGGCGTGTTCAGCAGTACCGCGATCCCGCCGCGGCCCTCCAGGCCCAGCTCCCCGAGCTTCAGGGCCACCGATTCGTCGATGTCGCCGAGCACCGCGATGACCAGGCCGTCGCCCCCGGCGCGGTGCATGGTGGCGACGGCGTCGTCCAGGACGTCGTCGTCGCCGGCCTGCACCACCGCGAGCCGTTCCAGCAGTTCGCCGGAGGCCTCCCCGGAGTGCGGGTTGGACCAGGCGGCGGGGGTCCCGTCCACGATCAGGCGGATGCCGTGCTTCTCCTCGGCGAAGTGCACGGCGATCGACGCGGCCGCGCTGACCGCCCACTCGAACGAGGAGCCCGGGCCGTCGCCGCGGTGGGCGCGGGCCCGGGTGTCGAGCAGCACGGTGGCGCGCATCTGCCGGGGTTGTTCCTCGCGGCGCACCATCAGCTCGCCGCGCTTGGCGGTGGATCGCCAGTGCACCCGGCGCAGGTCGTCGCCCTCGCGGTACTCCCGGGTGGCGATGTCGTCCTCACCGCTGACCGCAGCCGCCCGGGCCAGTGAGTCGCCCGCGCCGCCCCAGGTACCGCCCGCGGTCAGGGGCACCAGCGGATGCAGTCGGGGCACCACCACGACATGGTCGTTGCCGGTGAAGGAGCGGGTCAGCTCGCACATCCCGAACGGATCGGTGACGCGTAGCCGCAGCGGCCCGATCGGGTACTTGCCGCGCATCGCCGCGGTGAGTGAGTAGGTGACGGCGGCTCGCTGGCCGCCGGGCATCCGGTCGAGCACGAAACGTGGGGGAGCACCCAGCACGGGCGGCACCCGGTCTTCCGCCAGCAGCACCCGGGTGCGCAGCGAGGCCAGGTTCTGCAGCTCCAGCCGCACCCGCATCGGGCTGCCGACCGAGACCCGCGGCGGGGTGGTGGTGCGGGTCAGGCCGATCCGGTAATGCGCCCGGGTCAGCATGTACACGCAGGCCAGGGGCAGGACGAGCAGCAGCACCGCGATCCGGAGCAGGTCCTGACGGCCGAGCACCACCGCGCAGATGCCGGAGGCGACCCCGGCGGAGAGGAAGGAACGCCCCCGGGTGGTCAGCCCGGACAGCGCGGCGCGGGCCCGGGAAAGGGCGGACCTCACGCCGGCCAGGAACCGTTGCTCGCGGCGGCGCGGGGGGCGGGTACCGGCACCTGGCTGAGGATCGAGGCGAGCACGTCGGCCGGGGCCCGGCGGGACAGTTGTGCCTCGGCGCTCGGCATCAGGCGGTGAGCCAGCACCAGCGGGGTGAGTGACTGCACGTCGTCGGGGATCACGTGACCCCGGCCACTCATCGCGGCCCGGGCCTTGGAGGCCCGCAGCAGGTGCAGGGCTGAGCGCGGGGAGGCGCCCAGACGCAGCTCCGGGTTCGAGCGGGTGGCCCGGACCAGGTTGACCACGTACTCCTTGATGCCGTCGGCGGCGTACACCGACCGGCTCACCGCGATCAGGGAGCGCACCGTGTTCGCGTCGCAGGCCGGGCGCAGGCCGGACAGCGGGTCGTGCTCGCCGTGGTGACCGAGCATGTCCAGCTCGGCGTTGGCCGAGGGGTAGCCCATCGACACCCGCGCCATGAAGCGGTCGCGCTGGGCCTCGGGCAACGGGAAGGTGCCCTCCATCTCCACCGGGTTCTGGGTCGCGACCACGATGAAGGGGGACTCCAGGTAGTGGGTCACACCGTCGACCGTGACCTGGTGCTCCTCCATGCACTCCAGGAGGGCGGACTGCGTCTTCGGGCTGGCCCGGTTGATCTCGTCGCCGACCACGATGTTCGCGAACACGGCGCCGGGCTTGAACTCGAACTCATGCCGTTCCTGCCGGTAGATGCTGACGCCGGTGACATCACTGGGCAGCAGGTCGGGCGTGAACTGGATGCGCTTGACCGTGCAGTCGACCGCCCGGCCGAGCGCCTTGGCCAGCATGGTCTTTCCGACGCCGGGCACGTCTTCCACCAGCAGGTGGCCCTCGGCCAGCAGAACCGTGACGGCGAGGTCCACCACGTCGGGTTTGCCCTCGATGACCGACTCGATCGCCGACTTGATAGCTCCGGTCACGCCTGCGAGGTACTCGAGTTCCCGCGGGCCGGCCATGGTCGTCACGTGTGCAGCCTCCGTGCCTCCGGACCGTCACGGTCCGGGGGGTGCCTGTCGTCCGGGTAGCCCGGCAGAAGTCGTGCAGGTATGTGTGCGGTGCTTGGTGCTGATCAGTCTCTCAAACGCTGAAGCATCCTGCAGCGTCCCTCCCGGGCGCCGGGAGCGGAGCGGTAGCCCCGTCCGGCACTCCGGTACCGGTCCGTACTCATCCGTACCCATCTGTACCCATAGGTACGGGCGGATCCACAACAAGAAGGTTCTATCGGGACATTCGGACGGCAGCGGGACGCCGTCCACCGGGCTCGCACGTGATGGCCCCCACATTCGCAGGTCCGCGAGCGTGCCTCGTCCACTGTTCCCCACCGTCCCCCACCCGTGGGCCGCTGTCGCCCCCCGCGTCCCCACTTTGCTCCCCGTCGGCCCGCCGACGGTGCCCCGACCCTCCCCGAAGGGGGCATATGACCGTTGGGGCAACGCTGTCAAGACTGTGGATGACACTCGGACGCAAACATCCCCCACGTCCGCACCCGGCTCGCTGACCTGCACGTTCGTGCAACCAGCGGCTGTGGAATCCGCCGTTCCGCCATTGCGTGTGGGGGGAAGTGGAGTAATGTGGAGGCCACTGGAGCAGGGAGGAGTTTACGGATGACACCTCTCGCCCCAGCTGTTCTGAATAGGGAGGGGCGAGGGGAGGGGACCGTAGATGTTCCTCGGTACCCACACACCTCGTCTCGACGACAAGGGCCGGATGATCCTTCCGGCCAAGTTCCGCGAGCAACTGGAGGAAGGGGTGATCGTGACCAGGGGTCAGGAGCGTTGTCTCTATGTCTTCCCCGTCGACGAGTTCTCCCGCATCTCCGACCAGTTGCGCCAGGCACCGGTGACCAGCAAGCAGGCGCGCGACTACCTACGGGTGTTCCTCTCCGGGGCATCCGACGAGGCGGTCGACAAGCAGGGCCGGATCACCATTCCGGCCATGTTGCGTACCTATGCCGGTCTGACCCGCGACTGCGCCGTGATCGGCGCCGGTCAGCGGATCGAGATCTGGGACCTGGCGGCGTGGGAGTCGTACCTCGAGGAGCAGGAACAGGCGTTCGCCGAGCAGGCCGAGGAAGTTGTTCCCGGGTTGTTCTGATGCTGCCTGATCTCGTGCCACCCCGCAGGAGCACCACGCCGAAGGACCACCCGGCCGACCGACTGCAGACGACCGAGCAGAACCGAGCATCCAGTGCTGACGCATGGCCGGCCCGACTCGCCGACGATGAGGTCTCCAGCCGCCCGAGGCGTCCTGACACACCTTCCCCGGTGTCAGGCCGCAGTTCGGTCGGAGCGGATGGAGACCTGATCGGCGGACGTCGGTCCGCCCCGGAGCGCGGGTCTCACCTCTGACGAGACACCTGCAGCCCACTTCCCACCACGTCCCTGTCACCCTGCCGGGTCGGCGAACCCCTGCCGGACCCGCAACGACCCGTACAAGAAGTCAGTCACGGAGTGTAATCGCCGAACGCGCACAGCCCCCAGCGGCTTCCCTGCCCACGAAAACCATTCTGCGGACCGGAGAGATGCTCCGGCCGCGCCGCACCCCCGAGGGGAGGTCGCGATGACCAGCCCTGACCCGGCCGGCCCGGTGAACGATGTCGCCGAGGCCCACGAACGACATGTCCCCGTCATGCGCGACCGCTGTGTCGAACTGCTGGCGCCCGCGCTGGACAGGCCCGGATCGATCGTGGTGGACGCCACGCTCGGTATGGGTGGCCACAGCGAGGCCCTGCTCACAGCCTGCCCGCAGGCCACGCTGGTCGGTATCGACCGCGACCCGCAGGCCCTGGAACTGGCAGGCCGCCGCCTGACCGGTTTCGGCGACCGCGTGCGCCTCGCGCACGCCGTCTACGACGACATCCCCCAGGTCCTCGCCGATCTGGGGATCGGCAAGGTCGACGGGGTCCTGATGGACCTCGGCGTCTCGTCCCTCCAGTTGGACGAGAGCGACCGGGGCTTCGCCTATGCGGTGGACGCGCCGCTGGACATGAGGATGGACCAGACCGCGGGTGTCTCCGCGGCCGACGTCCTGAACACCTACGCCGCTCCCGACCTGGTCCGGATCCTGCGTGACTACGGTGAGGAGCGTTTCGCCAAGCGCATCGTCTCGGCGATCGTGCGCGAGCGGACCACTCGTCCGTTCACGACCAGCGCCCGGCTGGTGGAACTGGTCCGGGACAACGTGCCGGCCGCCACCCGGCGCACCGGTGGCAACCCCGCCAAGCGCACGTTCCAGGCGCTGCGGATCGAGGTCAACCAGGAACTCGAGGTGCTGCAGCGGGCCGTGCCCGCGGCGGTGGACGCGCTCGCCGTCGGCGGCCGGATCGCCGTGCTCGCCTACCACTCCCTGGAAGACCGCATCGTGAAACGGGTGTTCGCGGAGCAGGTGCGCAGCACCACGCCGCCCGGTTTGCCGGTCGAGCTCGAGGGGCACGCCCCGCGCATGCAGCTGCTGACCCGGGGTGCCGAGGTTCCGGACGAGGCGGAGATGGCGGAGAACCCGCGCGCGGGTTCGGCCAAGCTGCGGGCGGTGGAACGGCTCCGGGAGGCGCCGGCCGCCTCCGCGAAAGATGTTGTGGGCTATCGCAGGCAACGAGGAGGGGACGCAGGATGAGCACCAGCACCGCGACCGCGAGGGTTGCACCGGAATACCTTTCGGGCGCCGCGGCAGCCCGGCAGAACATCCGGCAACCGGCCCGGCCGCCGCTGCGTGTTCCGCGCCCCCGTCTGCGGGTCGTTCCCGCACCCCGGCGTTCGCGGACCGGGCTCGCCCTGCTGTGCGTCGGCCTGCTCGGCGCCGGACTCCTGGCCCTGCTGCTGCTCAACATCAGCATCGGCAAGGGCGCCTACGAACTCACCGGACTGCAGCAGAAGCAGCGGGAACTGGCCGATCAGCAGCAGTCGCTGACCGAGCAGGTCGAATCGCAGAGCGCCCCGGGCAAGCTCGCCGACAAGGCGAAGAAGCTCGGCATGGTGCCCGCGCCGAACCCGGCGTTCATCGACCCCGACAACGGCAGTGTGAAGGGTGAGCCGGAGGCGGCGACCTCCCCCGCGGCGGAGAAGGCCTCTTCGGCGTCGGGTGAGCCGGCGCGATGAGTACCGGTGGTGGCGCGGCCGCCCGGTCCGGGGACCCTCGGGGTTCGGGACGCGCCACCACACCGGCCCGGAAGGTGCAGAGAACAGGACGCGATCAACCGTCCGGTCAGTCGTCCGCGAGGACGGGATCCGTGTCCGGCACGTCCGGCGTCTCGTCGGGAAGTGCCAGGAACACCATGCGTGGGGATGCCTCTCAGGCCCGTAGCGGCCAGCCTCGTAGTCAACCGCCCCGAAAGAGCCCACCGGCCCGCCGGGGTCCGACCGGAAAGGTCGGATCAGCCGGAAAGGCCGGATCAGCCGGACGGGCCGCCACCGGGAAGTCGGCGGCGAAGAAGGCCGTCAGCCGGAAACCCGAGCCGAAGAAGGCTCCGCGGACCGGTGCGAAACCCGTTGCCCGGCGGACTGGTCCGAGGCCGGGCGCGAAGAGGGCCGCCCGTACGCTGACCCGCTCGGCGCTCGGTCCGGCGGTGAGAACCGCTCGTACGCAAGCCAGGCGCCGTACCGGCGGGCGTGGTCCGGGCGGTCCCGGTGGCCCCCGGCGCCCCCTCCTGGGACCACCCCGGTCCGGCAGCCCGGACGTACGGCTGCGCTGGGTCACCAGTGTCGTCGTCCTGATCTTTCTCGTGTTCGCCGGAAAGCTCGTCCAGCTACAGGCGATCGACGCCGAGAAGCTGTCGGCCGAGGCGCTGGAGAGTCGCTCGATCACCAAACCCCTGCCCGCGCACCGCGGCGACATTCTCGACACGAACGGCAGCGTCCTGGCCACCACGGTGGAACGGCGCAACATCACCGTCGACCAGACCCTGGTGTCCGCGTACAACGAGACGGCCAAGGTGCCGAACGACGAGAAGGGCGCCGTCGGGGCGGCCCGGAAGATCGCGCCGGTCCTGAACCAGCCGGTCGCCGAGGTCGCTCAGACGCTGGCCGGCAACAAGCGCTTCAACTACGTCGCCAAGGACGTGGAACCCACCGTCTGGCGCGATGTCTCGGCTCTCGACATCCCGGGAATCTTCAGCGAGTCGGCCAGTCGCCGCACCTACCCGGCCGACGCGGTCGCGTCGAACGTGCTGGGCTTCATCAACAGCCAGGGCGAGGCCCAGTCCGGCATCGAGAGGTCGCAGGACGAGCTGCTGAACGGCACCGACGGCACGCTCACCTACGAGAAGGGCAAGGGCGGTCAGCAGATCGCCACCGGGATGACCACCGAGACCGAACCGGTCGACGGCAAGGACATCCAGCTCACGCTCGACCGTGACCTGCAGTGGAAGTCGCAGGAAGCGCTGGACAAGGTGGTCAAGGACGCCAACGCCGCCTCCGCGACGCTGGTGGCGCTCGACATCAAGACCGGGGAGATCCTGGCTCTGGCCGACGCTCCCACCTACAACGCCAACACGCCCAACAAGGCCAAGGCGGCCGATCTCGGGAACCGTGCTCTCACCGACGTTTTCGAGCCTGGGTCGACCAGCAAGGTGATCACGGCCGCGGCTGCCATCGAGGAGGGCGTGGCCACGCCGTCGAGCCACATCACGGTGCCCAACCGGCTCGACCGGGGCGCCGCCGGCGTGATCCGCGACTCCGAGGAGCACGGCGTCGAGAAGCTGACCTTCGCCGGGGTTCTGGCGAAGTCGTCGAACATCGGCACGGTCAAGGTCGGCGAGAAGATGTCCGCGCAGACGATGTACGACTACCTGACCAAGTTCGGCATCGGCAGCAAGACCGGGGTCGGCATGACCGAGTCGGCGGGCATCCTCAGCACCCCCGACAAGTGGGACGGCCGCACCCGGCTGAACGTGATGTTCGGTCAGGGCCTGTCGGTGACCGCACTGCAGTCGGCCGAGGTCTTCGCCACCATCGCCAACGACGGTGTGCGGGTGCAGCCGAAACTGGTGAAGGCCGTCACCGGGGCCGACGGCAAGCTCGAGCCGGAGCCCGAGGGCAAGAAGACCCGGGTGGTCAGCACCCGGACGGCCGAGCAGGTCCGCCTGATGCTGGAGAGCGTCGTCGGTGAGGGCGGTACGGCGGTCAACGCCGAGATCCCCGGCTACCGGGTGGCGGGCAAGACCGGTACGGCGCAGGCCTACGACGAGAGTTGCGGCTGTTACAACGGGTACACGGCCAGTTTCGTAGGGATGGCCCCGGCGGACGACCCGGCCCTGGTGGTCGCGGTCTTTGTGCAGCAGCCCCAGAACGGTCACTACGGCGGCATCCTGGCGGCGCCCGTCTTCCAGCAGATCATGTCCTACGCGCTGACCCTGCAGGGCATCGAGCCGACGGGGGCGAAGATGCCCGACGTTCCGCTCGAGTGGTCCTGAGAGGTCCCCGAAACCGGATAGATTCACGACTGTGCCGGCCCCGCTGCGCGAACCCGCGCCTGCCCGTTCCCTCGTCGACGTCGCGAGCGTCCTCGGTACCACTGTGCCGGACACTGCGCGTGACGTCGTGATCACTGGTGTCTGCCTGGATTCCCGGGCGGTCCGACCCGGTGATCTGTACGCCGCGCTGCCCGGCGCTCGCACCCACGGCGCCCGTTTCGCCGCCGGGGCCGCGGAACTGGGCGCGACGGCGGTGCTGACCGATCCCGACGGGGCGGAACTGGCGGCTGCCGCCGGGTTGCCGGCGGTGATCGTTCCCCATCCCCGCCAGGTACTCGGCGACCTGGCTGCCTGGGTGTTCGGCCGCCCCGCCGAGAAGATGCTGATGTTCGGCGTCACCGGCACCAACGGCAAGACCACCACGACATTCCTGCTGGACGGCGCGCTGCGGGCCGGGCAGCGTCGTACCGGGATGATCGGCACCGTGACGACCCGGTTCCTCGACGAGCAGGTCGACAGCGTGCGCACCACCCCGGAGGCCCCCGACCTGGCCGCCCTGATGGCGACGATGGTGGCCCGGGGCGTGGACGTCTGCTCGATGGAGGTCTCCAGCCACGCGATCACCCTCGGCCGGGTCGACGGCATCCGCTTCGACGTGGCCGGGTTCACCAACCTCAGCCAGGACCACCTCGACTTCCACCCCACGATGGACGACTACTTCGCCGCGAAGGCGCAGCTGTTCTCCCCGGAGCGCTCGCGGCAGGGGGTGATCTGCGTGGACGACGAGTGGGGACGCCGGCTGGCCCGCGAGGCGGGGGTCCCGGTCGTGACCTTCACCACCGTGGGTCCCTGGACGGCGACCGACGACGCGAGCCCCACCACGGGGGGCACCGCCATCGACGAGGCCGACTGGCGCGTGACCGCCGCCCGCCCGCACGACGGGGGCACCGACTTCGTCCTGACCGGCCCGGACGGCGTGAGCGTGGACGCCCGCTGTCCGCTGCCGGGTGAGTTCAACGTGGCGAACACCGTGCTCGCGCTGCTCATGCTGGTGGCCGGGGGCACCGAGCCGGCTGATGCCGCCCGCTGGCTGGCCGACGCCCCCGCGGTGCCGGGCCGGATGGAGCTCATCTCCCGCGGCGCCCCCGGGCAGCCCCTGGCCGTTGTCGACTACGCCCACAGCCCCGACGCCGTGGCGACCGCTCTGCGCGCCCTGCGGCCCTCCCTGGGGGCGGCCGGAGGGCCGCTGGTGGTGGTGCTCGGCGCCGGTGGCGACCGCGACCGCGCCAAGCGCCCGAAGATGGGCGCCGAGGCCGCCCGTCACGCCGACGTGGTGGTCGTCACCGACGACAACCCCCGGTCCGAGGTCCCCGCCGACATCCGCGCATCGGTGCTCGAAGGGGCACGATCGGTGAGCGGGACCGGCTCTGCCACCCCTGATGTGCTCGAGATCGCCGACCGCCGTCAGGCGATCGAGACCGCCGTCCGGCTCGCCGGGCCGGACGGGATCGTGCTGGTCGCGGGCAAGGGGCACGAGCGGGGCCAGGAGATCGCGGGGGTCAAGCACCCGTTCGACGACCGGGAGGTGCTCGCCGAGGTGCTCGGGCGGGCCGGCGGCAATGTGGCCGCCCCGGTGCCCCAGGGCCAGAACCGGTGACGCGCGCACCGCGCAGGCTCGGTACCGTGAGCGCCGCCCCATGGGCCCCCGGCACGTACAGGAGACCGTCCGTCTGATGTCCGGCTCGATCACTGCTTCCCCCGGCAGCACGCCGGCTACCACCCCCACACGAACGAGAGAGACCGAGGCAGCGTCGTGAGAACGGTCCTGATCGCCGCGGCCGTATCGCTGATCTTTGCGCTCTTCGGAACCCCGATCTTCATCCGGTTCCTGGTCAAGCGCCGTTACGGTCAGTTCGTCCGGGACGACGGCCCGACCTCGCACCACGTCAAGCGGGGCACCCCGACCATGGGTGGCGCGGTCATCATCCTCGCCACCCTGACCGGTTACACGGTGGCGCACGCCGTCACCCTGGACGGCCCGACGATGTCGGGCGTCCTGGTGCTCTACCTGATGACGGGTCTGGGTCTGGTCGGATTCCTCGACGACTTCATCAAGATCAGCAGGCAGCGAAGTCTGGGACTGACGGCCGGCGGCAAGCTCGCCGGGCAGTCGTTCGTCTCGGTGACCTTCGCGGTCCTGACGCTCCAGTTCCCGGACAACGGTTTCCGTACCCCGGGCACCACGGCGATCTCGTTCATCCGCGACACCGCGGTCGACCTGGCCTTTGCCGGGCCGGTGATCGGGCTGATCCTCTACATCGCCTGGACCTACATCATCATCGCGGGCGCCAGCAACGGCGTGAACCTGACCGACGGCCTGGACGGCCTGGCCACCGGCGCCAGCGTGATGGTGTTCGGCGGCTACGTGATGATCGGCATCTGGCAGTCCAACCAGTCGTGCCAGCTCGCCACCGGCGCCGGACCGCAGTGCTACGAGGTGCGCGATCCGCGTGACCTGGCGGTGGTCGCGGCCTGTGTGATGGGTGCCTGCTTCGGCTTCCTCTGGTGGAACGCCTCACCGGCCAAGATCTTCATGGGTGACACCGGCTCGCTCGCCCTCGGCGGCGGCCTGGCCGGCCTGGCCATCACCACCCGCACCGAGCTGCTGCTCGTGCCGCTGGCCGGCCTGTTCATCATGATCACGCTGTCGGTCATCATCCAGGTCGGCTCGTTCAAACTGACCGGGAGACGGGTGTTCCGCATGGCGCCCCTGCAACACCACTTCGAACTGGTCGGGTGGGGCGAGGTCACCATCGTCATCCGGTTCTGGATCATCGCCGGGCTCTTCGTGGCACTCGGTCTCGGGGTCTTCTACGCCGAGTGGGTGGTGGGTATATGAGCGACCCTGCGGCCAACGAGTGGAACGGCCTGCGGGTCGTCGTCGCCGGGATCGGGATCTCCGGTTTCGCCTGTGCGGACGCCCTGCTCGAGCGGGGCGCCCAGGTGGTCGTGGTGGACCACACCGACGCCGGTTCCCGCGGGGAGCGCGGCACCGTCCTGGGCATGCTGGGCGCGGACACCCGCCTCGGTGCCGAGCACGTCACCGCCCTGCCCACCGTGGACGGTGAGCCTGCTCAGCTGCTGATCGTCTCGCCGGGCTGGGCCGACGACCAGCCGGTGCTCGCCGGTGCGCTCGCCGCGGGTATCCCGGTCTGGGCCGAGGCCGAGCTGGCCTGGCGTCTGCGGCCCGCGGAGAAGCCGGCTCCCTGGCTGACCGTCACCGGCACCCGGGGCAAGGCCACCACCACCACGATGCTGGCCACCATGCTGGCGGCCGACGGCCGGCGCGCCACCTCCACCGGGCAGGCCGGCACCTCGCTGCTGGAATCGGTACTGCACCCGGAGCCGTACGACGTGCTCGCCGTGCAGTTGTCGGCGTTCCAGCTGCGCTGGTCGTCCAGCGTGCAGCCGCTGGCATCGGTGTGCCTGAACGTCGGCCCGGCCGACACCGGCAGCCTGGCCGCGCGCGGACTGGTCTACCGCAACACCGAGATCGCCTGCGTCTACAACGTCGCCGACGGGACCACCGAGCAGCTGGTGCGCGACGCCGAGGTGATCGAGGGCGCCCGCGCCATCGGTTTCAGCGGTGGGGTGCCCGCCGTGTCGATGCTCGGCCTGGTCGAGGACGTGCTCTGCGACCGGGCCTTCGTGCCCCAGCGGGCCACCGCGGCCGCCGAGCTCGGCACGATCGACGACGTGCGCACCGCCGGGGCCGGCGTGCTGGCCGCGCACAACGTGCTCAACGCCCTGGCCGCCGCCTCGCTGGCGCGGGCGTACGGCGTCGTCCCCTCGGCCGTGCGTGACGGGCTGCGTCACTACTACCCGCTGCCGCACCGGCTGAACCTGCTGAGCAAGACGAACGACGTTGACTGGGTGGACGACTCGTCGGCCACCGACGCCTACGCGGCCGCGGCCGGGCTGGCGAGTTTCGCCTCCGTGGTCTGGATCGCGGGTGGCTACGGACCGGCCCCGGACGACCTGGACGCGGTGGTGGAGAAGTACGCGACCCGGCTGCGCGGGGTCGTGCTGCTGCCCGGTGACGGCACTTCCGCGCTGCGTGAGGCCCTCGGCCGACACGCCCCGGATGTCCCGGTCCTGGATGCGGCCGTCCCCGAGACTGGGGGGATGCCCGAGATCGAGCCGGTGATGCGGTCCGCCGTCGAACGCGCCGGCGACCTGGCCCGGCCCGGCGACACGGTGCTCTACTCGCCGGTTCTCGCGGCCCCCGAGGGCGAGCCGTTCTCGGCCCGGGGGCAGGCGTTCGCCCTCGCCCTGAAAGACGTGCCCGCGTGACGGTGACCGTCGATCCGCCGCTGATCGGTGGGGCCTCCGACGGGGACTCGCTGTCGCACCGCGTCGCCGGTCGGCTGAACTCGCCACTCACCTCGTACTACCTGGTGTTCGGGGCGACCGTAACGCTGACCTGCATCGGCCTGGTGATGGTGCTGTCCAGCTCCAGCGTCGAGTCGATCGCCGACGGGGCCTCTCCGTTCACCGAGTTCTGGCGGCAGCTCATGTTCGCCGCGATCGGCGTGCCCGCGATGCTCGTGGCCATGCGCATTCCGGTGCGCACGTGGCAGGTACTGGGCTGGCCGCTGCTGCTCGTGTCGTTCGTGCTGCAGATGCTCACCTTCGTGCCCAGCATCGGTGTCGGCACCAAGGGCAACCACGGCTGGATCCTGATCGCCGGGTTCACCCTGCAGCCCGCCGAGGTCGGCAAGTTCGCCCTGGTCGTCTGGGGCGCCACGGTGCTGGTGCGCAAGCGCCCGCTGATGGACCAGCCGCTGCACGCCCTGATCCCGGTGGTGCCGGGCGCCGGTGTGCTGCTCATGCTCATCCTCGGCGGAAAAGACCTGGGTACGGCGATGGTGGTCATGGCGATCATGGCCGGGCTGCTCTTCGTCGCCGGCGCTCCGCTGCGGATCTTCGCCGCGGCCTCCGGTGTGCTGCTGCTGGCGGTGCTCGTGCTGGCGCAGACCGACAACCGCCTCGACCGGATCGGCAGCTGGCTGAACGGCTGCTCCGCCACCAGCGCAGACGCCATGGGCGCCTGCTTCCAGAGCGTGCACGGCCAGTGGGCCCTGGCCTCCGGCGGGTGGTGGGGCGTGGGCCTCGGTGCCAGCCGGGAGAAGTGGGGCCTGCTGCCCGAGGCGCACAACGACTTCATCTTCGCCATCGTCGGCGAGGAGCTCGGCCTGGTCGGGACGCTGCTCGTGATCGGCCTGCTGCTGACCCTGTGTCTCGGCCTGGCCCGGATCGTGCTGCGCACCGACGACCTGTTCGTGAAAATTGCTACTTCGGGAGTTCTGATCTGGGTGGTCACCCACTCCGTCATCAATATCGGTGGGGTCATCGGCCTGCTGCCGATCGTCGGGATGCCGCTGCCGCTGGTCTCCAGCGGCGGTACGGCACTCATCACGATGCTCGCGGCCCTCGGCATGGTGCTCGGGTTCGCCCGGCGGGAGACCGGGGCCGCGCAGGCCCTGGCCGCCCGGGTCGGCCTGGTGCAGCGGTCGCTGGCCGTGCTGCCGGTCCGGCGTGAGGGGAGGAACCGATGAGCCTCTCCGTCGTTCTCGCCGGTGGCGGGACCACCGGCCACATCGCCCCGCTGCTGGCCCTGGCCGACTGCCTGCGCCGCCGGGACCCGGACACCCGGATCACCGCGCTGGGTACGGCCGAGGGCCTGGAGGCCCGGCTGGTCCCGGCCGCCGGTTACGACCTCCAGCTGATGCCGCGCGTGCCGATGCCCCGGCGGCCTTCGGCCGACCTGCTCCGCCTGCCCCAGCGTCTGAAGGCGGCCATCGACGCGGCCGCCGCGGTGCTGGACGACGCGGACGTGCTGGTCGGTTTCGGCGGCTACGTGTCGTCGCCGGCCTACATCGCGGCGCGGCTGAAGAAAGTGCCGTTCGTGGTGCACGAGGCCAACGCCCGGCCCGGCCTGGCGAACAAGCTCGGAGCCCGGTTCACCCCCTACGTCGGCGTCACCTTCCCGGACACGCCGCTGCGCGGGGGACAGGTGATGGGGTTGCCGCTGCGCACCCAGATCACCGGTCTGGACCGTCAGGAACAGCGGGAGACCGCGCGGGTGGCCCTGGGCCTGAAGCCGCACCAGACCACGCTCTTCGTCACCGGCGGTTCGCTCGGCGCGCAGCAGCTGAACGACACGTTCGGCGCGGCGGCGCAGATGCTGACCGCAGCCGGCATCCAGGTACTGCACACCTCGGGCCGGGACAAGACCGTGTCGTTCCCGGGGGAGCAGCCCGCCGGCTACGTCGTCAGCCCGTACCTGGACCGGATGGACCTGGCCTACGCGGCGGCCGACGCCGTGGTGTGCCGGTCCGGTGCCGGCAACGTCAGCGAGGTCACCGCCCTGGGCCTGCCCGCGGCGTACGTGCCCCTGCCGATCGGCAACGGTGAGCAGCGTCTCAACGCGGAGCCGGTGGTGCGGGCGGGCGGAGGTCTCCTCGTCGACAACGACGCGTGCGACCTGCGCTGGGTCGAGACCACTCTGCTGCCCCTGCTGAGCGATCCGGGACGGCTGAGTGCCATGGGCGACGCGGCGGCCCGGTTCGGGATCCGCGACGCCGACGAGCGGCTCGCGTCGATGGTCGAGGTCGCGGCCTCGCGTGGAGGAGCCCGATGAGTCAGAGCCCGGAACCGCACGACTCACACGATCAGGTGGAGGGCGAGCCCGGTGGCTCCCCGACCCCCAGCGTGCCGACCATGGCCGGCTCCCGGGTCGGTGGCCGGCTGTCCAACGAGGCCACCGTCACCAGTGCTTCCGGCGCTCCCTTGGTGGACGACCCGATCCTGGCCGCGCACCTGATCGGCATCGGCGGCGCGGGGATGTCGGGCATCGCCCGGCTCCTGCTCGCGCGCGGTGTCGTGGTGTCGGGCAGCGACAGCCGGGACAGCCCGGTGCTGGCGGCCCTGCGGGCCGGTGGCGCGGCCGTCTTCATCGGTCACCGCGCCGACCAGGTGCCGGCCGGGGCCACCGTGGTGATCTCCACGGCCGTGCGCCCGGACAACCCGGAGCTGGTCGAGGCCCGGGCCCGGGACCTGCGGGTACTGCACCGCTCCGAGGCGCTGGCCGCGCTGATGACCGGCCGCCGCCCGGTGGCGATCGCCGGCACCCACGGCAAGACCACCACCACCGGTATGACCACGGTGCTGCTGCGCGAGTGCGGCCTGGACCCGTCGTTCGCGATCGGCGGCGAGCTGACCGAGGGCGGCCAGGGCGCACACGACGGTGCCGGCGACATCTTCGTGGCCGAGGCGGACGAGTCGGACGGCTCGTTCCTGCTCTACCGGCCTGAGGTCGCGGTCATCACCAACGTGGAGCCCGACCACCTCGACCACTACGGCACCCCGGAGGCGGTCGAGGCCGCCTTCGTCGAGTTCTGCCAGCGGGTCAAGCCCGGCGGCATGGTCGTGGTCTGCGGTGACGACGAGGGTGTGCGCCGGGTCCTGGCGAACGTCTCGGACAAACTCGCGGCCCACGCCGTGCGGGTCTGCCGCTACGGCCTGGACGATGACAACGACGTGCGCCTGGTGGACGTCGACGACACCCCCGACGGTGTCAGTTTCGCGATCGAGGCCCGGCCCGACGGCACCCGCATCGGCCCGGTCACCCTCCGCGTGCCCGGCGTGCACAACGCCCTGAACGCCGTCGCCGCCTGGTGCGTCGCCCGGCACTTCGGGGTGTCCGGGGCCCCCGCCCTGACGGCGGTGCGCAGCTTCGGCGGCACCCGTCGCCGGTTCGAGGACAAGGGTTCCTGCGACGGTGTGCGCATCGTCGACGACTACGCCCACCACCCGACCGAGGTGCGCGCGGTGCTGAAGGCGGCCCGCAGTGTCACCGAGGGCCGGGTGCTGGCCGTGTTCCAGCCGCACCTGTTCAGCCGCACCCGGATCTTCGCCGAGGACTTCGGCGCCGCCCTGTCGCTGGCCGACGAGGTGATCGTGCTCGACGTGTACGCCGCCCGGGAGGATCCCGAGCCCGGCGTCACCGGTGAGCTCGTGGCGAACGCGGTCCGGCTGCCACCGGCGCAGGTCGCGTACCGGCCCACCGCGTCGGCCGCCGTCGACGAGGTGCTACGACGGGCCCGGAAGGGCGACCTGGTGATGACTCTCGGCGCCGGTGACATCACCGTTCTGGGCCCGGCGATCCTGGATGCCCTGCGCTCGGGCCGCTCCGCCGACGACAGCGACCAGCAGCCGGCATGACGCCGCCCTCGTCGAGCGGGCCGGGCCGTCGCCCGGCCCGGGCCCCCGCCGCCCGGAACCCGGCGCCCCGGCGTAAGCCGGGCCCGTCGGCGTCCTCGGGCAAGGCGACCCCGAAACCGCCGGCGAAGGCACCCCGGCCCGCCCCGAAACCGACTCCCCGGCCGGCGGCGAAGAAGCCGCCGGTGAAGAAGATCGTGGCGAAGCAACCGGTCGCCAAGAAGCAGGTCGCCAAGAAGCAGGTCGCCAAGAAGCAGGCGGCCGGGAGGCCGGTCGCGAAGAAGCCCGTCGCGAAGAAGCCGGTCGCCCGGAAGAAGCCTCCCTCACACACCCGCCCGCTCTCGGCGAGCCGTTCGACCGGGTTGCTGCCGCAGAACGTGCGCCCCGTGGTCTCGCAGACGTCCGCGCAGCGGTTCGCCGCCCGGGCCCGGGCCCGGCGCCGTCGTCAGGTGCTGGTCGGCCTGTTCACGGTGATGGTGCTCGGCGGTGGTAGCTGGCTGGCCGTGCTCTCGCCGTGGGCCCGGGTGAACCGGGTGACCGTGTCCGGTCTCGACCGGGTGCCCGAGTCGACGGTGCGCGACACCACCGACACCGAGATCGGTCACTCCATGCTGCTCACGCGCACCTCCGACATCACGGCGCAGCTGAGCAAGCTCCGCCTGGTGAAGAGCGTCGAGGTCAGCCGTTCGTGGCCGGGCACGCTCAAGGTCGAGGTGACCGAGCGCGAGCCGGTGGCCGCCCTGCCCTCGAGCCAGGTGGCAGCCAACAGCAACAACGAGAACGCCCAGACCTCGGACCCCCTGCAGATGATGCAACTGGTGGACGACGAGGGCGTGGTCATCGAGACGGTCCCGGCCCCGAGCACCCCGGCCGGACTGCCCCGGATCGAGGTCGCGCTGGGGGAGAGGCAGAGCGTGGCCAACCTGCGTGGCACCCTGGCCGTGCTGAACGGTCTGCCCGGCAACCTGAGCTCACGTCTGAAGGCGATCGGCACCCGTTCGCCGGACGGGATCTGGCTGAGGCTGTCGGCACCGGTCGAGGGTGCGAAAGAACGCACGGTGCTCGTGCAGTGGGGCGATGCGGAGCAGGGCGGGAAGAAGGCGAAGGTCCTGACCGCGCTGCTCCGGCAGAAGGCGAAGACCTATGACGTGCGGGCCCCGGAGATGCCCTCCACCGCGTCGTAGGTGAGAAGAGGGCGGGACGTAATGCCCGGCGGACAGCGGGTGACGGTCCCCACATCGGGGCCTGATCGAACACGCTGATCGAGACGGCCGTGCGACACACCGCCGAGGTCGTTGAAAGGCCTCGGGTGGGCACCTACGTTCGCTTATCAGTACAGGCTGACATAACTATAACCCTCCAGTTGAGGGTTAGGGTCTAAGGATCCGGCGAGCGAGAGGCACCCCGACGTGGCAGCTCCGCAGAACTACCTCGCGGTCATCAAGGTTGTAGGTATCGGTGGCGGCGGCGTCAACGCAGTCAACCGGATGATCGAGGTCGGACTCAAGGGCGTCGAGTTCATCGCGATCAATACCGATGCGCAGGCGCTGCTGATGAGCGACGCCGACGTCAAACTCGACGTCGGTCGCGAACTCACCCGTGGCCTGGGGGCCGGCGCCGATCCGGAGGTCGGCCGCAAGGCCGCCGAGGACCACGCCGAAGAGATCGAAGAAGTGATCAAGGGCG
Source organism: Kineosporia sp. NBRC 101731 (assembly GCF_030269305.1). Taxonomy (NCBI): domain Bacteria; kingdom Bacillati; phylum Actinomycetota; class Actinomycetes; order Kineosporiales; family Kineosporiaceae; genus Kineosporia; species Kineosporia sp. NBRC 101731. The sequence continues at coordinate 41,284 of NZ_BSTC01000024.1, read as the reverse complement.
CCGACATGGTCTTCGTGACCGCCGGTGAGGGTGGTGGCACCGGTACCGGTGGCGCGCCCGTGGTCGCCCGGATCGCCCGTTCCCTCGGCGCCCTGACCATCGGTGTCGTGACGCGCCCCTTCACCTTCGAGGGCCGGCGTCGCTCGACGCAGGCCGACTCGGGCATCACCTCCCTGCGCGAGGAGGTGGACACCCTCATCACCATCCCGAACGACCGGCTGCTGTCGATCAGCGATCGCCACGTCAGCGTGCTCGACGCCTTCCGGTCGGCCGACCAGGTGCTCCTCTCCGGTGTGCAGGGCATCACCGACCTGATCACCACACCGGGTCTGATCAACCTCGACTTCGCCGACGTGAAGTCGGTGATGCAGGGCGCCGGCAGCGCGCTGATGGGTATCGGCTCGGCCCGTGGTGAGGACCGCGCGATCCAGGCCGCCGAGACCGCGATCTCCTCGCCGCTGCTCGAGGCCAGCGTCGACGGCGCCCACGGGGTGCTGCTCTCCATCCAGGGTGGTTCCGACCTGGGCCTCTTCGAGATCAACGAGGCAGCCCGGCTGGTGCAGGAGGCCGCGCACCCGGAGGCCAACATCATCTTCGGTGCGGTCATCGACGACGCCCTCGGTGACGAGGTACGGGTCACGGTGATCGCGGCTGGTTTCGACGGGGGCACCCCGACGAAACGACGCGACGAGAACGCACTGGGCCAGGTCAGCGGACGGCAACAGCTGCCGTCGTCCGCGCAGTCGGGTCAGTCCGGTCAGTCCGGTCAGGGGGGTCAGCCGAACCAGGCCGGCCAGCAGCGTCCGGCCCACGCGCAGCCGCAGTCAGCCTCGGGGATCCAGTTCAACCCGAGCCCGCCGCAGAGTCAGCCGGGTCTGCACGGTCAGCACCCGACCGGCCAGATCCCCCAGATTTCGCAGGTGCCGCAGCAGCAGCCGGTGCCCGCGCAGATCGGGGGCCAGCAGAACACCAACGGTTACGCGCCGGCCAACGGTTACACCCAGCCGACCCCGCTGAACCCGCCGGAGTCGGAGTTCGAGGCGCAGACCGGTGAGCAGCCGACCCAGCCCGAGCCGCCGCGGGTCATCGAGGTGACCGACGCACGGGCGCGCACCCCGCGCCCGATCGTTCTGGACGACGACGACCTCGACGTGCCCGACTTCCTCAAGTAACGTCCTCCTCCTTTCTAAGGAGACTTGGTGGAACGGCAGGAAGAACTGGCGGCGGGCCTGGAACGGGTCCGGTCGCAGGTGGCGATGGCGTGTGCGGAGGCCGGGCGGGACCCGGCGGAGGCAACGCTCGTCGTCGTCACCAAGACCTACCCGGCCAGTGACATCAGATTGCTGGCCGGGCTGGGCGTCCGCGAGGTCGGCGAGAGCCGCGACCAGGAGGCTTCCACCAAGGTCGAGGAGTCTGCCGATCTGGATCTGGACTGGCACTTCATCGGCCGCCTGCAGAGCAACAAGGCCAAGCACGTCGCCCGCTATGCACACTCCGTACACTCCGTCGACCGCCCGGGCCTGGTTTCCGGCCTGCAGCGCGGGGCGGCCGAGGCCGGGCGCACGGTGCGTTGCTTCCTCCAGATCAGCCTCGACGGTGATTCTTCCCGTGGCGGCGCGCTCGCGCAGGATGTCCCGGCCCTCGCCGACACCATCGCAGCGTCGGAGAACCTGCAGCTCGCGGGCCTGATGGCGGTGTCCCCTGTGACGTGGGACCCAAATCGCGCTTTTTCAAATCTTTTCGACGCCTCCGCGCATCTAAGGAAGCAGCACCCCGAGGCAGTTCACATCTCGGGTGGCATGAGCGGCGATTTCATGCAAGCACTGCGTCACGGAGCAACCCACCTGCGTGTCGGAAGCGCGGTCCTCGGTCAGAGGCCGCCGCTCGGGTAGCTTCGTCGCAGGGTGAGCGAACATGCGGAGGTTTCGATGAGCGGCGCACTGCGCAAGACCATGGTGTACCTGGGCCTTGCCGAGGACGACGACCGCTACTCGGCGTACGACGAGTACGAGGACGAGGACTTCGATCCGGTCGTGGATGACGAAGAAGAACGTGAAGAGCCCCGTCGGGCGGCGGTCACGCCGATCGGTCGCGCGCAGGGTCAGGGGCAGATGGCTCGGGTGGTTGCCCACCCGTCCGCCGAGATCCACCGGATCACGACGATCCATCCCCGGACCTACAACGAGGCCAAGACCATCGGCGAGAGCTTCCGCTCGGGTACGCCGGTGATCATGAACCTGACGGACATGGACGACTCGGACGCCAAGCGTCTGGTCGACTTCTCCGCCGGGCTCGTCTTCGGTCTGCACGGCTCGATCGAGAAGGTGACGGGCAAGGTCTTCCTGCTGTCGCCGGCCAACGTCGAGGTGGCAACTCCGGAGAAGACCCGGGCTCCCGATCGCGCGGCCTTCTTCAACCAGTCCTGACGGTCTGAAGAAGCCCGCGTCCGCGGGTCCGATCTGCACTCCCGTCGCACCATGTGCGGACGGTTCTTTTCTGCATGCCCACGACCTGCCCGCGGGCATGACTGTGCACCGGTGCAGCGCTGCGCGCTGCCCGGAAGGGCAGAGTTTGTCGGCCCGGCCGATGAACGGGACCTCTACCGGTGGGGTGGCCGGACAGAGCCGTCCGGGCGAGGGTGGGCACCGGACGGCGAGCCGGCACGTTGTACCGGCTGATGCGAAGGACGATGGAATCCCGACCGGGGGTGGCCGATCCGGCCGACCCCGCGGGAAACATCAGTGATCCTAAGCGATCCGGACGCCATCTGGCCATGTCCGGTTCGCTACGGTGAACGAAGTTCGACGCAGCTCCTCCGTCTCGGGCAGGCTTGACCTCCCGTTGACGGTTGTGATCGCCATTCCGGTGGCGATCGCCGGCAGCACATCGGGCAGGTCAGGTGCCTCCCGGTCCACCACTGAGTGCAAGCGGAGCCACAACCGCCGTGAACCTGATCGCCAACCTGCTCTACTACGTCGTCTTCCTGTTCTTCATCCTCCTGATCGGCCGACTGGTGATCGATTGGATCCAGGTCTTCGCCCGGGACTGGCGCCCGCGCGGCGTGGTGCTGGTGATCGCCGAGGGGATCTACTCGGGAACCGATCCGCCGCTGAAGGCGCTGCGTCGCCTTCTACCACCTCTCCGTATCGGCGCGGTTCAGCTAGACCTTGCCTTCATCGTGTTGTTCCTCATAGTGAGCATCTTGATGCAGGTGCTGAACGCAGCCCGCTGATCTTCGGCGACGCACGTTCAGGTGACAGATTGTGTGCGAAACATGACCGTCCGTTGCTCCGGAAGTGGTGATCCGGGCCAGGCTTGTGTAGCGTCTGGTTCCGGTACGGTGGCGTAGCAGCGGCTCCGCACTTCCGAATGAGTGACCAACGCGAGGTGACCAGATGGCGTTGACGCCCGAAGACGTTGTTAATAAGCGCTTCCAGGCGACCAAGTTCCGCGAAGGCTACGACCAGGACGAGGTCGACGACTTCCTGGACGAGGTCGTCAACGAGCTTCGCCGCCTGGGCGAGGAGAACGAGGAGCTGCGCGGAAAGCTGAGCTCGTGTGAGCGACGCGTCGGGGAACTGTCTCGCGCCAATGTGGCCCGCGAGTCCGCTCCGGAGCCGGCTCCCGCCCCGATGCCGACGCCGCCGCCCGCGCCGCAGCCCGTGGCTGCCGTCGCGCCGGAGCCGGTCCGGGTCCCGGCCGTGATGGAGGCCCAGTCGCAGGGGCCCGAGGCTGCCGCCGGCATGCTGGCCCTCGCCCAGAAGCTCCACGACGAATACGTGCGCAACGGTGAGCAGACCCGCGACCGCATCGTCGGTGAGGCTCGCGAGCACTCCAACCGCCTGATCCGTGAGGCCGAGGAGAAGCAGCGCCAGACTCTCGGCTCCCTGGAGCAGGAGCGTTCGCTGCTCGAGCGCAAGATCGATGAGCTGCGTGCCTTCGAGCGTGAGTACCGCAGCCGGCTCAAGTCGTACCTGGAAGGCCAGCTCCGTGAGCTGGAGTCGAAGGCCGCCGTCGTGCCCACCCGTGGCCCGCAGCAGCCGCAGTCCCAGCCCGCCGGTGTCGGTGCCGCGCCCTACGGCGCGCCGCTCCCGACCCGTGGTGGGTACTCGGACTCGGGTTCCGACGCGCCGGCGCAGTACCCCTTCGGCGGACAGAACTGACACAGCCCTAGCGAGTACGGCCCGGCGGGTTCAGACTTGGTCTGAATCCGCCAGAGCCGTTTTGGCGAGCGGTGCCGGCCCATGCTTCCCACGCATGCCCGGCGCCGCTCGCGTTTGCCGGTAGGACCGCCCCCTTGCCGTAGGACCGCCCCAGGAAAGGACGCTCCCGTGCCCGGTGCCGAGCGCATGACCACCACCTCGTTCGCCGGTATCCGCGAGGAGCTGGCCGCCGAACTGATCCAGCTCCAGAACGAGCACCAGGTCGTGCTCGACGGGCTGGCCGACGTGATCCGCGACAGCCAGGCCGGCTCCGGCGACGACCCGGCCGACTCCAGCGGCAAGACCTTCGGCCGGGAGCACGAGCAGGCGCTGCTGACCCGGGTGAGCGAGGCGATCCTGGCCACCCAGGAGGCCATCGACCGGATCGACGCGGGCACCTACGGCATCTGCGAGAGCTGCGGGGAGCCGATCGCCATGCCCCGGCTGGAGGCCTTCCCGCGGGCGGCCCTGTGCGTGACGTGCAAGCAGCGGCAGGAACGCCGGTAGCCAGCCGGTAGTCAGCCAGTAGCCGGCCAGGGGAGAGCAGGTGCGTGAAGGCGTGGCGCGGCATGGCACCCTAGGGGAACGATGACTGAGCCGACCCCGCCCACGACATCACCCGTCGATCCTGGGCCCACCGAGAGTGCCGCACCCCGGCGTAAGAAGGCGTACGCCGCCGCCGTGCCACTGATTGCCCTGGTCGTCCTGGGGCTGGACCAGCTGACCAAGTACCTCGCGGTGAAGGAACTGACGGGCGAGGGCCGGGTCGACGTGGTCGGTGACCTCTTCGGCTTCTACCTGATCCGCAACCCCGGCGCCGCGTTCTCCCTGGCCACCGGCTCGACCTGGATCTTCTCGGTCGTCGCCATCGCGGTGGCCGTGTTCATCATCCGGATCTCCCGCACGCTCGGGCACTGGGGCTGGGCCGTGGCGCTCGGTCTGCTGCTCGGCGGCGCCGTCGGCAATCTGACCGACCGGGTGTTCCGTGCGCCCGGGGTGTTCCGCGGGCACGTCGTGGACTTCCTCGCACTGCCGAACTGGCCGATCTTCAACCTGGCCGACTGCTCCATCACCTGCGCGGCCGTACTCATCGCGGTGCTGAGCATCATCGGCATCGGGATCGACGGCCGGCGCGTGAGCTCGGAGAAGACGGCGGAGAAGACTGCGGAGAAGCCCGAGAATGCCTGACGTCCGTTCCATGCCCGTGCCCGACGGCCTGGCGGGGGAGCGGCTCGACGCCGGCCTGTCCCGTCTCTTCGGCCTGTCCCGCAATGCGGTCGCCGACCTCGCCGGAGACGGCGCGGTGCTGCTCGACGGCTCACCGGCCGGCAAGTCCGAACGGCTGAGGGCCGGGGCCTGGCTGGAGATCACCCTGCCCGGCGCCGATCCGGCCGACGCCGCCCCGCCGGAGCCGGTCGAGGGCATGCGGATCGTTCACGACGACGACGACCTGGTGGTCATCGACAAGCCGGTGGGTGTGGCCGCGCACTCCAGCCCGGGCTGGACCGGCCCGACGGTGACCCAGGGCCTGGCTGCGGCCGGGTACTCGATCGCCACCTCGGGGGCCCCCGAGCGGCAGGGCATCGTGCACCGCCTCGACGCGGGCACGAGCGGCCTGATGGTCGTGGCGAAGAGCGAGCACGCCTACTCGGTGCTGAAGCAGGCGTTCCGCGACCGCACCGTGGAGAAGACCTACAACGCGGTCGTGCAGGGCCATCCCGATCCGCTGCGAGGCACCATCGACGCCCCGATCGGCCGTCACCCCACGCACGACTACCGATGGGCGGTCGTGACCGGGGGCAAGGCCAGCGTCACCCACTACGAGGTGGTGGAGGCCTTCCGGGCCGCGTCGCTGGTGGAGGTGCACCTGGAGACGGGGCGCACGCACCAGATCCGCGTGCACTTCTCCGCCCTGCGTCATCCCTGCGTGGGCGACTCGATGTACGGCGCCGACCCGACCCTGTCCGCGCGGCTGGGGCTCACCCGGCAGTGGCTGCACGCGGTGCGTCTGGGGTTCGACCACCCGGGCACCGGCGAGTGGGTCGAGTACGGGAGCGAGTACCCCGACGATCTGGCCGTGGCCCTGGAACGGCTTCGCGACGCGGGGTGAGCCGGGCTCCGGCCGAAGGGGGCCGACGGAGGATGCCGGCGTTGGCTAAGGTGGACGATCGATGAGCATGATCGAAGAGCGTCCCGGTACTCCCGGAGACAGCCCGGCCCCGTCGCCGGCGACCACGAAACTCCTGGCCGGCGAGACCGCGGCCCTGATCGGCCCCCTGCTGCTCGGCATCCTGCTGGCCGTCACCTGGCGTCTGCTCCTGCCCACCACCGAGTCGTTCGGCGACGAGCAGGAGGCCGCCGCCGCGGTCGACGGCACGCTGATCGGGCTGGGGCTGTTCGTGGGCGTGGTGATCGGCGTGGTCACACTGCTCCGGCCCGGGGCCTCGCCCGTGCGACGCGTGCTGGTGGTGCTGATCACGAGCACGATCGGTGCCGCGATCTCCTGGGGCCTGGGTAACCAGCTGGGCACCCCGCACCTGCGGGCGCTCGGTGCGGCGTTCGTCTGGCCCGCCACCACGGCTGTGGTGATCATGGTCGGCGCGATCCTGCCCTGGACGTCGAGGCGCCTGGAGCCCTAGCGCGGGGCGCGCCCGTCGTCCTGTTCGTGGCCACCCCACTAGCGGCCGATCGCCGCGGTCCGGGCCTGGGTCAGGCGCACCAGGTCGGCCGGCGCCAGCTCCAGGTCGAGCCCGCGCCGCCCTCCGCTGACGAACACCGTGGGGTGATCCAGGGCGGAGACGTCGACGACGGTCGGCAGGGCCCGGCGCTGACCGAGCGGGCTGATCCCACCCACCACGTAGCCGCTGCTGCGTTCGGCGGCGGCCGGATCGGCCATCACGGCCTTCTTCCCGCCGGCGGCTGCGGCCAGCGCCTTCAGGTCGAGCTGCCCGGTGACCGGTACGACGGCCACCCACATCGCCCCGTCCACCTCGGCGACCAGGGTCTTGTACACGCGCGCCTCGTCCACACCCAGGGCGGAGGCGGCCTCGGAACCGAACGCCAGGCGGGTGGACGAGGACGAGGCCCGGCTGCGGTCCTCGGCCTCGAACGTGTGCGCGCTGAAGGGCACGCCGGCACCGGTGAGCACTTTGGTCGCCGGGGTACCCCCGGAGACGTCCTTCTTCTTGGCCACGGCGAGATTCTGGCGTAAGCCAGTCACCTCGTCCTCAATTGGGGGTCGGTGGCTCTTTGTTCAGGTCCACGGCCGGCAGCGAGCTGAACGCGTCGAGCAGCCCGATCTCCCGGCGCAGCAGCGTCAGCTCGGCGGTGAGCCGCTCGTGGGTGCTCGCCGCCTCGAGCAGCGACTGCCGCTCGGGCAGTTCCAGGACGGCCGCGGCGGCCACCAGGTAGGAGAGCACCCGCGGGTCGGTCGGCACCCCGGACTGCTCCACCCGCAGTCGGTCGCGGTAGGCGGCGAACCGCAGGGCGACCAGTTCGGCGGCTGCGTCCAGGTCGCCGGGACCGTCCGGTTCGTCGAGGAATTCGACGAGCCCCGTGTGGTAGGGCGCCCCCGCCTCGTCGTCCAGCCCGTGCAGCTGGAACCGCGCGTTCCCCACGGTGACCAGATCGAACTGGCCGTCGTCGTAGGGCGTCGCCTCACGGATCTGGGCCGTGCAGCCCACCGGGTACAGGCCCTCGAGCGTCTCGGGGTCGCGGCCCGGGCGTGTCGCGATCACCCCGAAGTGCCGGGGCGCGCCCTCGGGCAGGTCGAGAAGGGCCTGCACCAGGATCCGGTAGCGCTGCTCGAAGATGTGCAGCGGCAGTACGAGACCCGGAACCAGCACGGTGCTGAGCGGGAAGAGGGGAAGCCGGGTCGCCACGGGACCAAACTAGTCAAACTCGCAGGCCTTGCGTTCCCTTCAGCATCAACCAGTATCTCCGGCGATCGACCTGTCGCCGTCGACCCGATCCCGGCAGCCGTAGAATGACGCCCGTGATCCGCCGACTTGACCTGCGTGGCCAGCACCTGACTTCCCGTGACCTGCGCGCCGTGGTTCCCCGCGCCGCGATGGACGTGGAGCATGCGCTGGACACCGTGCGCCCGATCTGTGAGCGCGTGCGCGACCAGGGTGTGACCGCGCTGATCGAGCTCACCGAGCAGCTCGACGGGGTGCGGCTGACGTCGATCCGGGTGCCCGAAGAGGCCCTGAAGCGCGCGCTGGAGCAGCTCGACCCGGCCGTGCGGGCCGGCCTGGAGGAGTCGATCCGCCGGGCCCGCCTGGTGCACGACGACCAGCGCCGCGAGAGCACCACCACCCAGGTCGTTCCCGGGGGCACGGTCACCGAGCGCTGGGTGCCGGTCGACCGGGTCGGGCTGTACGTGCCCGGTGGCCGGGCGGTCTACCCGAGCAGCGTGGTGATGAACGTCGTTCCGGCGCAGGCGGCCGGGGTGCAGGGCATCGCGGTCACCAGCCCGCCGCAGCGTGACAACCCGGCCGGTTTCGAAGGGCTGCCGCACCCGGCGATCCTCGCGGCGTGCGCCCTGCTCGGCATCGACGAGGTGTACGCCGTGGGTGGCGCGCAGGCCGTGGCGATGTTCGCCTACGGTGTGAAAGACACCGACGGCAGCTGGATCTGCGAGCCGTCCGACCTGGTCACCGGGCCCGGCAACATCTGGGTGACGGCGGCCAAGCGCCTGCTCAAAGGCATCATCGGCATCGACTCCGAGGCCGGCCCGACCGAGATCATGGTGCTCGCCGACGACAGCGCCGACGCCGACCACGTCGCCAGCGACCTGATCAGCCAGGCCGAGCACGACCCGATGGCAGCGGCCGTGCTGGTCACCGACTCCGAGGCACTCGCGGCGACGGTCGAGAGCGCCGTGGCCATCCGTGTCGCCGCCACCAAGCACACCGAGCGCGTCACCACCTCGCTGTCCGGCCCGCAGTCGGCGATCGTGCTGGTGGACGACATGGACGCGGGTCTGGCGGTGGTGGACGCCTATGCGGCGGAGCACCTCGAGATCCAGACGAGGGACGCCGATCTGGTCGCCTCCCGGGTGCGCAATGCGGGAGCGATCTTCGTCGGGCCGTACTCGCCGGTCAGCCTGGGCGACTACTGCGCCGGGTCCAACCACGTGCTGCCCACCGGCGGATGTGCCTGCTTCTCCAGCGGGCTCAGCGTGCAGTCGTTCCTCAAGGGCATCCACGTGGTCAGCTACGACCGCGCCGCGCTCGAGGGCGTGGCCGGGCACGTGGTCGCCCTCGCCAACGCCGAAGACCTGCCGGCCCACGGTGAGGCTGTCACGGCCCGCTTCCCGCGGTGAGCACCCGGCTCGCGCTGCTGCTGAGGGGCGTCAACCTCGGCGGCAGCCGCAAGCTGGCGATGGCCGACCTGCGGTCGCTGCTGACGGAACTCGGCCACACCGATGTGTCGACGATCCTGGCGAGCGGCCAGGCGGTGGTCACCACCTCCCGCGACCCGTTGGAGGTAGCCGCCGAGCTGGAGGCCCGGCTGCTCGATGAGGCTGGTCTGCGCACCGAGGTGATGGTGCGCACCGGCCCCGAGATGGCGCGCATCGTGGCGGCGAACCCCTTCCCGACGGCGGACGCGGACGGTGCCCGTCATGCGGTCGTCTTCCTGCGCGGTGCGCCGGGACAGGAGCAGCTGACGAAACTCGGCCCGGCGGCCTACGCCCCGGACGAGTGCGTCGCCCACGGCACCGAGCTCTACCTGCGTCTGCCGAACGGTTTCGCCGACAGCAAGCTGGCGATCGCCGTGGGCAAGGTCAAAGGTGTGCCCGCCACCACACGGAACTGGAACACCGTGAAGAAACTGACCGCGCTAACGGCGTAGTCCGTCCATCAGCAGATCGAGGATGCGCCCGGCCTGTTCGGGTGTGCCCGCGGCCATCGCCACACCGCTCACCGCGGTGAGCACGTCCAGGGGCTGCACGTCGTCGCGCAGGGTGCCGGCCTCGGCCCCGGCCTCGATCAGCAGCTGCACCGCGGCCGTGAGCCGGTCGCGGCTGGTGGCGTACGGATTACGGCCCGACGCGATCACCGCGCGCAGGGCGTCGGCCATCTCGCGCTTGGTGGCCATGTAGTCGACGAAGCGGTCCATCCAGCGGCGCAGGGCCTCGTCGGTGGCCCGGTCGGTGAGCAGTTCCCGGGCCGAGTCACAGAGCTTGGCCAGTTCGTTGCGGTAGGCCGCCTCGACCAGTTCGTCGCGGGTGGGGAAGTGGCGGTAGAGCGTGCCGATGCCCACCCCGGCGTCCTTGGCGATGCCCTCCAGCGAGGCCTCGGTGCCGTCCACGCTGAACGCCTTCACCGCCGCCCGCAGCAGGCGTTCCCGGTTGCGCCGGGCGTCCGCTCGCAGCGGCCGCTCGCTGGGTGCCGTCATCCCGCACCTCCGCGCGTGGTCGTGTGCCCCGCGCCCTCGGTGACGCGAAATCTCATTGTGGCGCAGGGCCGGACCCGTCAGTAAGCCAGGCTGTTCGTCGGAGGACCCTCCGCACGGGCCTGGGGTCCGAGGCGGCGCAGCGGCTCCGGGAGTACGCGCTCAGGGTTCTCTGGGAGCGGTCTTGCCCCGCACCACAGCCATCGCCTCGAGCACCGAACGGTCGGGCACCCGCCCCCGGTCGAACGCCCGCAGTGCCTCGTCGGTGCTGAAACCGGCGGCCCACCAGTCGGCCGGGTGGATACCGCCGGGCCCGGCGAGGCGGGCGACCGGGTGCCAGCGGGCCCAGCGCTGCGACGGGTCCCGGCCCTGGTCGGCCGGGGCGAACAGCAACGGGGCCTGGGCCGGGTGCGAGATCCAGCCCGTGGTCTCCCATTCCGGAACCTCGTGGATCCAGCGCTCGCCGAGCACCAGGTCGATCCACTCGCCGGGCAGGCCCGCGAAGCCGCCGCGCGCCTTCACCACGGTTTCGAACAGGGTGAACGGCACGTAGCGGCGTGCCTGCCGCAGGGCGGTGCCCGGGTCGATGTCCAGGGCCGAGGTCAGATAGGGCTGCAGGGTGTCGAGCACGTGCGGCAGGCCGAGCCAGCGCAGCTCGGTGCTGGTGATCCCGGCCAGCCAGGCGCGGTCGGCCGGGCGCACCCGGGCCCAGGTCACCAGATCGCCGAACGACAACTGCGCCCGGCGCGGCAGGTCGGGCCGGCTCGGCGGCGGTGACCAGCGGCGTTCGGGGGCGGCCGGATCCGGGTGGTCGGCATCGACGGGTACCGGGTCGGGCACCAGACGGCGGGGACGCTCGAACCGCACCAGCCGGCGCAGGTCGCCGGGCGTCCAGCCCAGGGAGGCCAGCTCCGTGACCTCCTCCCGGGTGAGCACCCGCGAGGTCAGGTACGCCTCGGCGCGGTCGCCCCCGGTCGCGCGTTCGTAGGCCGCCGCCACCTGCGGACGCCGGAATGCCCAGCCGGCCGCGAGCACCGTCACCACACCACTGCTGTCGGCCTCGTTCACCAGCCGCCTTTCTCCGAGCAAGAACCGCGCGCCCCTGCGTTGATCACTCTAGGGAACTTCGCCGTCACCAGGAGCGTGTGGGAGACGTGACCTACAACGACACGTGTCGGTGTCAGCAGCGCTCGTTAGACTCCCCACCGTGAGCAACGAGTCCCGGGCCGAGGTTCTTGCCCGTCTGCCCCTGCGTGACGATCTGCGCGGACGCACCCCCTACGGTGCGCCGCAGCTCGAGGTGCCGGTGCGGCTGAACACCAACGAGAACAGCTACGACGTGCCGGGGGAGGTGGTCGCCGCGATCCTCGAGGGCGTCCGCCAGCAGGCCCGTCATCTGAACCGGTATCCCGACCGCGAGTTCACCGGACTGCGCGAAGACCTGGCCAACTACCTCGGGCACGAGCTGGAGGCCGACCAGATCTGGGCCGCGAACGGCTCGAACGAGGTGCTCCAGCAGCTGCTCCAGGCCTTCGCCGGCCCGGGCCGCACCGTGCTCGGCTTCACCCCGAGCTACTCGATGCACCCGATCATCACCACCGGCACCGGTGCCACCTGGGTCGACGGCAAACGGGGCCGTGCCGATCAGGTCGTCGATCAGGTCGTCGATCAGGGCACGGACGACCCGCATCAGTTCGATCTGCACGTCGAGGAGACCGTCGAGCAGATCCGCCGGCACCACCCGGCGGTCACGTTCCTCTGTTCCCCGAACAACCCCACAGGCACCGCCCTCGACCTCGAGGTGGTCAAGGCCGCCTACGAAGCGACCGACGGCATCGTGATCGTCGACGAGGCTTACCACGAGTTCGCCCGCGTCGGTACGCCCAGCGCCCTGAGCCTGCTCGAGGGCCGAGAGCGCCTGGTGGTCAGCCGCACGATGAGCAAGGCGTTCGCCCTGGCCGGCGTGCGCCTGGGCTATCTGGCCGCCCACCCCGCGGTGAACGACGCGATCCGGCTGGTGCGCCTGCCGTACCACCTGTCCTCGCTCACCCAGGCCGCCGCCCGCGCCGCGCTCTGGCACTCCGACGTGCTGCTCGACACCGTCGAGGTGATCAAGTCCGAGCGGGACCGCATCGTCACCTCGGTGCAGGAGCTGGGCCTGAGCCCCGCGCCGAGTGACGCCAACTTCGTGCTGATCGGTGGCCTGAACGACGAGAAGGCGATCTGGCGCTCGCTGCTCTCGCGGGGTGTGCTGATCCGCGACGTGGGCCTGCCCGGTTTTCTGCGGGTCACCGCGGGTACCCCGGCCGAGAACACCACGTTCCTCGACGCTCTGGCGGACTCCCTGCTCGACGCGCCAGTACCCGCCTGACTCCGCCTGACTCCGCGTGATTGGCGTGAGCCGACCACTTCGTCCTCAATCAACAACAAGGAGCACCTGATGTCCCGCACCGCCCGGATCGAGCGGACGACCAAGGAATCCAGTGTCGTCGTCGAGCTGGACCTGGACGGCACCGGCAAGGCCGAGATCTCCACCGGGGTGGGGTTCTACGACCACATGCTCAACGCGCTGTCCAAGCACTCACTGATCGACCTGGCCGTCACCGCGACCGGTGACCTGCACATCGACGCCCACCACACGGTGGAGGACGTGGCGATCGTGATCGGCGAGGCGCTGAAGATCGCGCTCGGCGACAAGGCCGGCATCCGCCGGTTCGGCGACGCCACCGTGCCGCTCGACGAGGCGCTGGTGCACGCCGTGGTCGACGTGTCCGGGCGGCCCTACTGCGTGCAGACCGGGGAACCGGAGGGCCAGCAGTACGTGGTGATCGGCGACCGGTACATCGGCTCGCTCACCCGGCACGTGCTGGAATCCATCGCCCACCACGCCTCGATCGGGCTGCACGTGCGCGTACTGGGCGGGCGCGACCCGCACCACATCGTCGAGGCCCAGTTCAAGGCGCTCGCGCGGGCGCTGCGCGTGGCGGTCGAGCCCGACCCGCGCGTGACCGGCATCCCCAGCACCAAGGGCTCTCTGTAGTAAACCCCCAAGGGAGGACGACCCGGCAGCTGCCGGGTCGTCCTCCCTTTTTGTTGTGGGTGGTTCAGGGAGTGATCAGTTCCGTTCCCTGCGGAAGGGTCCCGTCCACGGAGGCGGTGCCCAGGTAGCCCAGCAGTTCGGCCCGCAGTTCCTGGGCGGCCCGGGAGGGCTGGGCCCCCCGGCGGTGGGCCAGGCCGATCGTGCGGGACAGGCCGGGGGAGGCGATCGGGGTGACGCGGTGGGTGGCCGATCGCCCGGCGACCACCGTGCTGGGCACCACGGCCAGCCCGAGTCCGGCCTCGACCATGCTCAGCACCGCGTCCATCTCACCGCCCTCGACCGCCAGGGTGGGCGCGAAGCCGGCGCGGCGGCAGGCGCCCACGGTCACCTCGCGCAGTTCGTAGCCGGCCCGGAACATCACCAGGGGACGACCCCGCAACTGGGAGATCGCGATCGGGCGGCCGTCGGTGGGGCCCGGGTCGCGGGTGGACGACACCACGACGAGGTCCTCCCGCAGCAGGGGCACCGTCTCCAGGGCCGGGTCGTCGGCGTGCAGGGGCAACACGAGCAGGGCCAGGTCGATCAGACCCGAGGCGGTCTTGGCCACCAGGTCGCGTGACCCGCTCTCCTCCAGCACCAGCCGGATCGCCGGGTAGCGGCGGTGGTAGCGGCGCGCGACCTCCGGCAGCAGACCGGTGAGCAGGCTCGGGGTGGCGCCCAGCCGCACCCGCCCGCTGCGCAGCTCGACCAGCTCGCGCACCTCCTGGCGGGCCGACTCCACGTCGACGGTGATCCGCTGGGCGATCGGCAGCAACGCCTCGCCGGCCGGGGTCAGCGTGATGTTGCCGCGCACCCGGTCGAAGAGCTCCGCACCCAGTGATGTTTCCAACGCCCTGATCTGTTGCGAGAGAGAGGGCTGGGCGATCTCCAGCAGCTGCGCGGCGCGGGTGAAGTGCTTCGTCTCCGCGACGGTCAGGAAATATACGAGCTGCTGCAACTGCACGAGCACAGCGTAATCAGGTCGATAGGCCCTGGCTATTGAGAGCCTACGCATCATCTCTTGGACCTAATCAGCCTCTAGGGAATATCTTGCCGCTCGTGGTAGAGACGCTGAGCAAGAACCCGCGTGTGACGGGCTTCGCCACCCTCCACCGCTCGACCATCGGGCGGAAGATGATCATGGCCGTCACCGGCCTGATCATGCTGGCGTTCGTCGTCGTGCACATGGTCGGGAACCTGAAGATCTTCTTCGGCGAGACCGAGTTCAACGAGTACGCGGCCTGGCTGCGCACCATCGGTGAGCCCGCTCTGCACGAGGCCTGGTACCTCTGGATCCAGAGGGCCGTGCTCACCGTGGCACTGGTGCTGCACATCTGGGCGGCCGTGACCCTGTCGCGGCACGACGTGAACGCCCGGCCGGTGAAGTACCACGCCAAGCGCAAGGGTGGTTACGCCACCTCGACGATGCGCTGGGGCGGTGTCACTCTGCTGCTCTTCATCATCTGGCACATCCTGGACATGACCACCGGAACGGTGAACCCGGCCACCTCGCACGAGCCCTACGAGCGGATCACCGCCGGGTTCGACCAGTGGTGGAACGTGGGCATCTACACGCTGGCGATGGTGGCCCTGTGTCTGCACATCTGGCACGGCCTGTGGAGCGCCGCCAACACGCTGGGCTGGAACCGGGCCACCACGGCCGGTTTCCGCACCTTCGCGGTGGTCGTGGCCCTGGTCATCGGCTTCGGCTTCCTGCTCGTTCCGTACAGCGTCGTCTTCGGGTTGGTGGATTGAGATGTCGGAAGAGATGAAATTCGTCGGTGAGGGCGAGTTCTACAGCGTCGGCGAGGCCATCGCCGACGACAAGGCGCCCGGCGGTGACGTCGAGACCCGCTGGGAGCGCCGCAAGTTCGCGGCCAAGCTGGTCAACCCGTCGAACCGGCGCAAGCACAAGGTGATCGTGGTCGGCACCGGCTTGGCCGGGGGCGCCGCGGGTGCCTCGCTGGCCGAGCAGGGCTACCACGTGGTGCAGTTCTGTTTCCAGGACTCGCCCCGCCGCGCGCACTCCATCGCCGCGCAGGGTGGCATCAACGCCGCGAAGAACTACCGCAACGACGGTGACTCGATCTACCGGCTGTTCTACGACACGGTGAAGGGTGGCGACTTCCGGGGCCGGGAGTCGAACATCTACCGCCTGGCCGAGAACAGCGTGAAGATCATCGACCAGTGTGTGGCGCAGGGCGTGCCGTTCGCCCGCGAGTACTCCGGTCTGCTCGACACCCGCTCGTTCGGCGGCGTGCAGGTGCAGCGCACCTTCTACGCCCGTGGCCAGACGGGCCAGCAGCTGCTCATCGGCGCCTACCAGGCGCTGTCGAAGCAGATCGACGCCGGCAACGTGGAGATGCACGCCCGCCACGAGATGCTCGACCTGATCATCATCGACGGCCGGGCCCGGGGCATCGTCGCGCGCAACCTGGTTACCGGTGAGCTCTCCACCCACCTCGGCGACGCGGTGGTGCTGGCGACCGGTGGCTACGGCAACGTCTTCTTCCTCTCCACCAACGCCAAGGGCTCGAACACCTCGGCGATCTGGCGGGCCCATCGGCGCGGCGCGTATTTCGGCAACCCCTGCTACACGCAGATCCACCCGACCTGCATCCCGCGCTCCGGCGACCACCAGTCCAAGCTCACGCTGATGAGTGAGTCGCTGCGCAACGACGGCCGGATCTGGGTGCCGAAGCAGATGGGCGACACGCGTCCGCCCGACCAGATCCCCGAGGACGAGCGCGACTACTACCTGGAGCGCATCTACCCGGCGTTCGGCAACCTGGTGCCTCGTGACATCGCTTCCCGGGCCGCGAAGACCGTCTGCGACGAGGGCCGTGGCGTCGGCCCCGGCGGTCAGGGCGTGTACCTGGACTTCGCCGACGCGATCGCGCGGATGGGCGAGGCGACCGTGCGGGAGAAGTACGGCAACCTCTTCGACATGTACGCCCGGATCACCTCCGAGAACCCGTACCAGCAGCCGATGCGCATCTACCCGGCCGTCCACTACACGATGGGCGGCCTGTGGGTGGACTACGACCTGCAGACCACCATCCCCGGTCTGTTCGCCGCCGGTGAGGCCAACTTCTCCGACCACGGCGCCAACCGGCTCGGTGCGTCCGCGCTGATGCAGGGCCTGTCCGACGGTTACTTCGTGCTGCCGACGGTGCTCAACAACTACATCGGCAGCAACAAGTTCGCCCCGGTGCCGACCGACGCGCCCGAGGTCACCGAGGTCGAGACCCTGGTGAAGGACCGCATCGAGAAACTGCTCTCGATCCAGGGCGACCGCACGGTCGACTCCTTCCACCGCGAGCTCGGCCAGATCATGTGGGACTACTGCGGCATGGCCCGCAACGACGCCGGGCTGCGCAAGGCGATCAGCGAGATCCGGCACCTGCGCGACGAGTTCTGGAAGCGGGTGAAGGTGCCTGGCACGGGCGCCGAGCTCAACCAGTCGCTCGAGAAGGCCAACCGGGTCGCTGACTTCATCGAGCTCGGCGAGTTGATGTGCATCGACGCGCTGATGCGGGAGGAGTCGTGCGGTGGGCACTTCCGGGAGGAGAGCCAGACCGCCGATGGAGAGGCCGAGCGGCAGGACGACAAGTTCTCGTTCGTCGCGGCCTGGGAGTACGGCGGCCAGGGCCGGTTCGGCACCGTCAGCGGCGACCCGGTCCTGCACCAGGAAGAGCTGATCTTCGACTACGTACACCCGGCCCAGCGCAGCTACGCCTGATCTGTTAAGGAAACTGATGAAGCTCAAGCTGAAAATCTGGCGGCAGAAGAACGCCGCCGACGCCGGCGCCATGGTCGACTACGACCTCGACGACGTCTCGCCGGACATGTCGTTCCTGGAGATGCTCGACACGCTCAACGAGAAGCTGATCCTCGGCGGCGACGACCCGGTCGCGTTCGACCACGACTGCCGCGAGGGCATCTGCGGCAGCTGCGGTGTCGTCATCAACGGCGAGGCCCACGGCCCGGAGCAGACCACCGCCTGCCAGCTGCACATGCGCGCCTTCTCGGACGGCGAGGAGATCGTCATCGAGCCGTGGCGTGCGGCCCCCTTCCCGGTGATCAAAGACCTGGTGGTGAACCGCAGCGCCTTCGACCGCATCATCGGTGCCGGCGGCTACATCACCGCTCCGACCGGATCGGCCCCGGAGGGCAACTCCACCCGCATCCCCAAGCCCGACGCCGACGAGGCCTTCGCCAACGCCACCTGCATCGGCTGTGGCGCCTGCGTGGCGGCCTGCCCGAACGGCTCGGCGTCGCTCTTCGTCTCGGCCAAGGTCACGCACCTGAACCTGCTGCCCCAGGGCCAGCCGGAGCGCACGACCCGGGTGCTGGACATGGTCGAGCAGATGGACGCGGAGGGCTTCGGTGGGTGCACGAACACCGGGATGTGCACGGTGTCCTGCCCCAAGGAGATCCCGTTCGTCAGCATCGCCAACCTCAACAAGGAGTACCGCCGCGCGGTGAAGTCCGGCCGCAAGGCCTGACCCGGCTCTGCGGGGAAGGTCTGCATGATCACGGCTTCTTGATGTCGTTGGTGATCATGTAAACCTTCCCCACACCCCTCGTCCGTGATGATGCAAAGTGTCCCCGGGTGATCATGGTCGGGTGCGGGTGGCGTCCGGGGCTCTTCTAGACTCGGGGTATGACTTCACCCCAGGTCGTGGTGCTGGACTACGGCTCCGGCAACGTCCGGTCGGCCGTGCGGGCGCTGGAGCGCGCCGGCGCGACCGTCGAGCTGACCGCCGACTTCCATCGCGCCCTGGAGGCCGACGGCCTGGTCGTCCCCGGTGTGGGGGCCTTCGCCTCGGTCGCCGAGCAGTTGCGGGCCGTCGGCGGGCACCGGCTGATCGGGCGCCGTCTGGCCGGTGGCCGGCCGGTCCTCGGGATCTGCGTCGGCCTGCAGGTGCTGTTCGAGAAATCCGCCGAGTTCGGCCGCGATGATGTCGAGGGCCTGGGGGAGTGGCCCGGCACCGTCGAGCTGCTGCCCTCCCGGGTCGTGCCGCACATGGGCTGGAACGTCGTCGAGACCCCCGAGGGCTCGCAGCTCTTCGCCGGTATCGAGCACGAGCGCTTCTACTTCGTGCACTCCTACGCCGTGCAGAAGTGGGAACTCCCTTCTCCCGGCGACCCCCTGGCCTCGCTCAAGCCGCCGCTGGTCACCTGGTCCGAGCACGGCGGCCGGTTCGTGGCCGCGGTCGAGAACGGCCCCCTCACGGCTACCCAGTTCCACCCGGAGAAGTCCGGCGCCGCCGGGGCCCAGCTCCTGCGCAACTGGCTGACGACCCTGTAACCGAGCCCCACGAGCCCCGGGCGTTCCGCCACCCCTTTTCTGTTCGTGATCATGCAAAACCTCCCCGGAGTTCTAGAACTCCCGAGCTCAAAGTTCTAGAACTCCAGGGAGTGGGGGCACCTCCCGGCCGAAGGCTGGGGGATTTGCATGATCACGAAGGGGTTGGAGGGCCCTTGGATCAGGCCGGTCCTCGCCGGGTCCCCGGGGCTGCGCCTGTCTCCGGCCGGGGGCCGCGATAGCGTGGCCGCCGACTTCACCGGCCTCGGGATGACCAGGCCGGTCGCACGCCTTCGAAGGGTTTTCCATGTCTGACTCCGCCGCCCCCGCTCGGCTCGAGCTGCTGCCCGCCGTCGACGTCGCCGACGGCCAGGCCGTGCGCCTGGTGCAGGGCGAGGCCGGCAGCGAGACCGGCTACGGCGACCCGCTGGAGGCGGCCCGGGCCTGGCAGAAGGCCGGCGCGCAGTGGCTGCACCTGGTCGACCTGGACGCCGCGTTCGGCCGGGGCAGCAACCGCGAGCTGATCACCCGGGTCTGCGCCGAGCTGAGCGGGCTCGGGGTGAAGGTCGAGATGTCCGGCGGGATCCGGGACGACGCGAGCCTGCGGGCCGCGATGGACACCGGCTGCGCCCGCGTGAACCTGGGCACCGCCGCGATCGAGAACCCCTCCTGGACGCGCGACGCCATCGCCGAGTTCGGTGACCGGATCGCCGTCGGCCTCGACGTGCGCGGCACCGAGCTGGCCGGCCGCGGCTGGACCAGCAAGGGCGGCGACCTGTTCGAGACCCTGGCTCGTCTCGACGAGGACGGCTGCGCCCGCTACGTGGTCACCGACGTCACCAAGGACGGCACGCTGCAGGGCCCGAACCTCGACCTGCTCGCCGAGGTCTGCCGCCGCACCAGCAAGCCGGTCGTGGCCTCCGGCGGCATCGCGAATCTCGACGACATCGCCGCCCTGCGTGCCCTGGTGAAGATCGGCGTCGAGGGAGCGATCGTCGGGAAGGCGCTCTACAACGGCGCTTTCACGCTGGAGCAGGCCCTGCACGTCGCCGGCTGAGCAAGCCGCCCGGAACACACAGGAGCGGACAGGAGCTGATCGACATGGCACACGGCATCAACCCGCACCACGACACCGACTCGGCGGGCACCCCCTGGTCGGGCCGCACCCTGACCGCGCAGCCCTTCCCGGGCGACGACGGAACCGCCGACGCGGCCCTGACCGCCGCGCTCGCCGACGGTGACCTGGTCGCGATCACCCGGGCCTGGGCCCCCACCCGGGTGCTGGTCCCGATCGTCGCCGTGCTCGGTGACGACGACGCCGAGCTGGTCGCGTCGGAGGGGGACAAGAGCTCCGACATGGCCCTGGTGACCCTCGTCGGTGAGGACGAGTCCCGGGTCCTCCCGGTCTTCTCCAGCGTCGCCGCGTTGCAGGAGTGGAACCCGAAGGCCCGCCCGGTGCCGGTCGAGGCCGCCCGGGCCGCCCAGGCCGCGGTGGTCGAGGAGTGCCCCCGCATCGTCATCGACCCGGCCGGTGCCGCGGTCGAGCTGCCGCGCCCGGCCGTCTGGGCCGTGGCCCAGGGCCGTGACTGGCTGCCTCCGGCGCAGGATCCGGACCTGCTCGCCGGCATCACCGCCCTGATCGGCACCGTGCCCGAGGTGAAGGCCCACCGCTGCGAGGCCGACGGGGAGGCCGGCCTGGTGGTCGTGCTCGGCCTGCCCCCGGGCCTCGAGCGCGACCAGGTCCGCAGCACCACCACCCAGGTCGGCGAGCTGCTGCTGACCGACCAGATCGTCACCGAGCGCACCGACTCGGTCCGCCTGACGGTCCGCTCGGTCTGACCCGTGCCCCCGCCTCTCCATGATCACGAACCTGGAGAGGGGGCGGTGGCTCGGACGGAATGGCGGACGAGGTGGTCGCCCGGAGGGCTGGTGTCGCGGGCATCGGCCTGCTACTGCTAATGTGAGGAACTGACCGACCAGGTTCCGCTGCTGAACCCACCCTCGTGGGTGAGTTCGCGACAGAGCCTGGTGCGCCAAGTGGAGTCTCTCCCACCCGCCGTCACAGCACTCCGGTGCGATGACATCGGGTTCCGGTCCGCTCCTCCCGACCAGGAGGGGCCCTTCACCGTCACTGGTGGGGGTGCACGCGAACGGAATATCAGTTTGCCGTGCGACCGTTACTGAGGCTCCCGAGCGCCTGCATCCGGGAGCCTTCTCCTGTTTGTCGGCGGTCTTCGAGACCGTACGAAGGAGTAACACATCAGCGAGCCCCGGATTAACGACCGTATCCGCGTCCCAGAGGTGCGGCTGGTCGGCCCCAACGGGGAGCAGGTCGGCATCGTCCGGGTCGAAGACGCGCTGCGTCTCGCCCAGGAGGCCGACCTCGACCTTGTCGAAGTCGCCCCCCAGGCGCGGCCGCCGGTCTGCAAGCTCATGGACTTCGGAAAGTTCAAGTACGAGTCTGCGATCAAGGACCGTGAGGCCCGGAAGAACCAGGCCCACACGGTCCTCAAGGAGATCAGGCTCCGGCTCAAGATCGACCCTCACGACTACTCCACGAAAAAGGGGCACGTCGAGCGGTTCCTCAATGAGGGCGACAAGGTCAAGGTCATGATCATGTTCCGTGGTCGTGAGCAGTCCCGCCCGGAGATGGGTTACCGCCTGCTCCAGCGCATGGCGGCCGACGTGGTCGAGCTCGGTTACATCGAGAGCAACCCGAAGCAAGACGGCCGCAACATGGTCATGGTGATCGGCCCGAACAAGAAGAAGGCTGACGCCAAGGCCGAGCAGAAGGACATCCAGGCCGAGCAGAAGGCCGAACGCGCCGCGCGCCGCCGCCAGGAGGCAGCCCAGGCCGCGGAGAAGACCGCCGAGGTCGCTGAGGCGAACGAGGCAGCCGAGACCGCCGTGCCGGACGCCGCCAGCGATGAGGAGCCCATCTTCATCAAGCGCGCGACGCCCCCGCCGTCCGCCCTGCCGCCCGCCGCGAGCAGCTCCGGCCCGCCCGCATACTCGTCCTCCCGCCCGGACCGGGGCGGCCCGCGCTCCGACCGTCCGGGTGGTTCCCGCCCGCCGTACGGCTCGGGTCCGGACCGTGGTCCGCGTCCCGACCGGGGCGAGCGTCCGTCGTTCGGTACCGGTCCCGGTGGCCCCCGCGGCGACCGGCCGTCCGGTCCGCGTCCCGACCGGGGCGAGCGTCCGTCCTTCGGTTCCGGTCCGGGGAGCCCGTCCTCCCGGCCCGCGACCACGGGTACACCGCGTCCGGTGTCGTCCGGTCCCGGTGCGGGTGCTCCCGCAGCCGGCCGTCCCGCCACCGGCCCGCGCCCGCTCCCGGCCACCGGGCCGCGTCCCACCCCGGGAGCGGTCGGACCGCGCCCGTCCCCGGGCTCGATCGGCCCGCGTCCCACCCCCGGGCCCGGCCCGCGTCCCACCCCGGGACCGGGTCCGCGTCCGGCCCCCGGGCCTGGCCCGCGTCCCGCCCCGGGACCGGCCGCCGAGGCGAAGCCCAGCGAGGCCAAGCCGGCGGAGACCAAGCCCACGGAGGAAGCCGCCAAGCCGGCAGCTACCCCCGAGCAGACATCGGCCGACGCCTGACGGGCAGAGGCTGAGCCTGTACGAAGGCTAAGCAGGTGACCGGGCGGACACACGAGATGTGCCGTCCGCCCGGTCCCGACCACCTTCCGCGTGCCGGACACCCCGCGCGCGGATCGATGAGGAGAAACAGACGTGCCGAAGAACAAGACGCACAGCGGTTCGAAGAAGCGCTTCCGGGTCACCGGTAAGGGCAAGCTGATGCGTGAGCAGACGAACGCCCGTCACTACCTCGAGCACAAGTCCTCGAGCCGCACGCGTCGTCTGGCGTCTGACCAGCCCGTCGCCCCCGGCAACGTGAAGGCCATCAAGCGCCTGCTCGGCCTCTGATTCCCCGCTTACTGACCCCCGTCGCCGGTCCTGACCGGTGACAAGAACCAAGGAGACTCCACGTGGCACGCGTCAAGCGGGCAGTCAACGCCCAGAAGAAGCGCCGCGAGGTCCTCGAGCGCGCCAGCGGTTACCGCGGGCAGCGCTCACGCCTCTACCGCAAGGCCAAAGAGCAGGTCACCCACTCGCTCGTCTACGCCTACCGCGACCGTCGTGCGCGCAAGGGTGACTTCCGCAAGCTGTGGATCCAGCGCATCAACGCCGCCGCCCGTGCGAACGGCATGACCTACAACCGGTTCATCCAGGGCCTCAAGGCCGCGGAGATCGAGGTCGACCGTCGCATGCTGGCCGAGCTGGCCGTGAACGACGAGGCCGCGTTCGCCGCCCTGGTCGTGCTGGCCAAGGCTGCCCTCCCGGCGACCGCTGACACCACTGCGGCCTGAGCCTTTTCGCCGTCCCCGGGCTGAACTGCCCCCGTATCGGCCCGGGACCAGCGAGACGAACATGATGACGGAACGCCCGGCGCTCGAGGCGCTGTCCAATCCCCGGTCCGACCGGGTGAAGGCAGTGGCCCGGTTGTCCGGGCGTTCCGCGCGTCTGCGGGCCGGCCGGTTCCTGGTCGAGGGGCCGCAGGGCGTGCGCGAAGCAGTGGCCGAACATCTGGCGGTCAGTCAGCGAACGGCCAGCCAGGGAACAGCCGGGCAGCAGGTCGCCCCGGGCGCTCTGCGGGAGCTCTACGCCACCCCGGAAGCCGCCGACCGGTACCCCGAGATCCTCGACGACGCCTCTGATTCCGGGGTGTGGGCCCGCATCGTCACGGATGAGGTACTGGCCACGATGCTCGCCGGGGCGGGCACCACCACCCCGCAGGGCCTGCTCGCCGTCTGCGACCTGATCACGGTGTCGCTGGACGAGGTCATCGCCCGGCGGCCGAAGCTGGTGGCCGTGCTCTCGCAGGTCCGCGACCCGGGTAACGCCGGCACCGTGATCCGCGCGGCCGACGCCGCCGGGGCCGATGCCGTGGTGCTCACCGACGCCAGCGTCGACGTGCACAACCCCAAGTGCGTGCGTTCCACCGCGGGAAGTCTGTTCCACCTCCCGGTGGTGGCCGGTGTCCCGCTGGCCGAGGCCGTCGGGCAGCTCCGGGCGGCCGGCCTGCAGATCCTGGCCGCGGACGGTGCGGGCGACCACGACCTGGACGACCTGGCCGACGACGCCGAGGACCGGGCCGTCAGCAGCCCAGCAACCCGCAGCAGCCCAGCAACCCGCAGCAGCACCGAGACCGGGCCACCCGCCCAGGTGACCGTGGGGGCCGGGGCAACCACGACGTCCTCCATGGCCGCCCCGCACCTGGAGAATCCCGCCGCCTGGGTGTTCGGCAACGAGGCCTGGGGCCTCCCGCAGGACGACCGCGATCTGGCCGACGCCGTGGTGCGGGTACCGGTGCACGGCCGGGCCGAGAGCCTGAACCTGGGCACCGCGGCCACCGTCTGCCTCTACGCCACCGCCCGCGCCCAGCGCCGGGAAGAGCGCCGATTTACCAAGGCGGACCGGGCCGTCTGACGAAGACCCCCGGTTCCGCCGTTCACTCACTTCTGCCCGCAGGCCAGTGAGGAAATCCACTGGTCGCCGTCTGAGACGATGAAGCACGTGAGGATCGCATTGTGAGTACCAAGGACTACGACCCGGTGGAGGTCGCGGTGCTCTCCGAAGACGCCCTGACCGGATACGTCGCGCAGGCCCTGGAGGCCTTCGCCGCGGCCGACAGCCTCGAGAAACTGAAGCAGGCGCGGCTCGAGCACGCCGGCGACAAGAGCCCGCTGGCCCTGGCCAACCGTGAGATCGGCGCCCTGCCCCCGGCCGCCAAGGCCGAGGCCGGCAAGCGCGTCGGCAAGGCCCGCGGCCAGGTCAACAAGGCGCTGGCCGGTCGTCAGGCCGAGCTGGAGGCCGAGCGCGACGCCCGGGTGCTGGTGGAGGAGTCGGTCGACGTCACCCTGCCGGCCGACCGTCGCCCGGCCGGTGCGCGGCACCCGATCTCGACCATCTCCGAGCGCATCGGCGACATCTTCGTCTCGATGGGCTGGGAGATCGCGGAAGGCCCTGAGGTCGAGGCCGACTGGTTCAACTTCGACGCCCTGAACTTCGGCCCCGACCACCCGGCCCGCCAGATGCAGGACACCTTCTTCGTCGAGCCGGTCGACAGTGGCCTGGTGCTGCGCACCCACACCTCCCCGGTGCAGGCGCGCACGATGCTCGACCGGCAGCCGCCCATCTACGTGGTGGTTCCCGGCCGGGTCTACCGCACCGACGAGCTCGACGCCACACACACCCCGGTGTTCACCCAGGTCGAGGGCCTGGCCGTGGACAAGGGCCTGACCATGGCGCACCTCAAGGGCACGCTCGACCACTTCGTGAAGTCGCTGCTCGGCCGCGAGGTGACCACCCGGCTGCGCCCGAACTTCTTCCCGTTCACCGAGCCGAGTGCCGAGCTCGACCTGCGCTGCTTCGTCTGTGACGGCCAGAAGGACGACTGCCGCACCTGCAAGGGCACCGGCTGGATCGAGTGGCTGGGCTGCGGCATGGTCAACCCGAACGTGCTGCGCG
This sequence comes from Kineosporia sp. NBRC 101731, assembly GCF_030269305.1. Taxonomy (NCBI): domain Bacteria; kingdom Bacillati; phylum Actinomycetota; class Actinomycetes; order Kineosporiales; family Kineosporiaceae; genus Kineosporia; species Kineosporia sp. NBRC 101731. The sequence continues at coordinate 15,768 of NZ_BSTC01000024.1, read as the reverse complement.
CGGCCGGTATCGACCCGGACGTCTACACCGGTTTCGCCTTCGGCGCCGGGATCGAGCGGGCCCTGATGTTCCGCAACGGTGTCGAGGACATGCACGACATGGTCGAGGGCGATGTCCGGTTCAGCCTGCACTACGGAATGGAGGCCTGATGCGCGCCCCACTGACCTGGCTCGCCGAGTACGTCGATCTCCCTGCCGGGACAACGGCTCTCGCGGTCGCCGCCGACCTGGTGAAGGTCGGCCTGGAGGAAGAGGCGGTGCACGGCGGCGGCGTCACCGGCCCGCTGGTCGTCGGCCGCGTGCTGGAGTTCACGCCCGAGCCGCAGAAGAACGGCAAGACGATCCGCTGGTGCTCCATCGACGTCGGTGAACCGGAGCCGCGCGGAATCGTCTGCGGTGCCGGGAACTTCGCCAAGGACGACCTGGTCGTCGTCTGCCTGCCCGGCGCCGTGCTGCCCGGTGGGTTCAAGATCGCGGCCCGCAAGACCTACGGGCACAAGTCCGACGGAATGATCTGCAGTTCGCTGGAACTGGGCCTCGGTGAAGACCACGACGGGATCATCCGGCTGACCGAGTGGGGCTTCGACGACGTCAAGCCCGGCGACGACGCGATCGCGCTGCTCGGGCTGGACGAGGAGACCGTCGAGGTCAACGTCACGCCCGACCGCGGCTACTGCTTCAGCCTGCGCGGCATCGCCCGCGAGTACTCGCACGCCACCGGCGCGGAGTTCACCGACCCGGCGCTGATCAAGGTGCCCGCCGCCGACACGAACGGGTTCGAGGTCGTCCTCGACGACCGGGCCCCGATCAACGGGGTGCTGGGCGGCGACCGCTTCGTCGCGCGCATCGTGAAAAACGTCGACCCTGCGGCCACGAGCCCCCGGTGGATGCAGCGGCGTCTGGAACAGGCCGGGATGCGGCCGATCTCGCTCGCGGTCGACGTCACGAACTACGTGATGCTCGCCGTCGGGCACCCGCTGCACGCCTTCGACCTGGACCTGCTCGCCGCGCCGATCGTGGTGCGCCGGGCCGCGCCGAAGGAGAAGCTGACCACCCTCGACGGGGTGGAGCGCAAGCTTCACCCCGAAGACCTGCTGGTCACCGATTCCCCGGACGGCGAGAGCGCCACCCGGGTACTCTCCCTGGCCGGCGTGATGGGCGGAGCGGACACCGAGGTCTCCGCCACCACCACGAACCTCCTGATCGAGGCCGCGCACTGGGACCCGATCACGGTCGCCCGCACGATGCGCCGGCACAAGCTCAGCACCGAGGCGGGCAAGCGGTACGAGCGCGGGGTCGACACCCAGCTCGCCGACGTGGCTGCCGAGCTGACGGTGCGCCTGCTGGTCGAGTACGGCGGTGACCGGGTCGAGGTCGGCGCGGTCACCGACGTGGGCGAGGCGGCCCCGGGCGCGACCATCGAGATGGCGGCGGACTTCCCGGGCCGTATCGTCGGTGTGGACTGGACCCGCGAGCAGGTGGTCGAGAACCTCACCGCCATCGGTTGCGAGGTGAGCGGTGACGACGTTCTCACCGTGAGGGCCCCGAGCTGGCGTCCCGACCTCACCGTCGGCGTCGACCTGGCCGAGGAGGTCGCGCGGCTGCGCGGTTACGACCAGATCCCGTCGGTGCTGCCGATCGCCCCGGCCGGGACCGGCCTGACACACGGACAGCGGGTGCGCCGTTCGGTGGCGCGGGCGCTGGCCGAGCACGGTGCGGTCGAGGTGCTCACCTACCCGTTCATCGGGGCGGCGATCCACGACGCGTTCGGCCTGGCGCAGGACGACCCGCGCCGCACGGCCCTGAAGCTGGCCAACCCGCTGTCCGACGAGCAGCCCTACCTGCGCACGTCGGTGCTGGCGACCCTGGTCGACGCGGTGAAGCGCAATGTCAGCCGGGGTTTCACCGATCTCGCGGTCTACGAGATCGGCTCGGTCACCCGCCCGGCCGGCGGCGCGCCGAAGGCGGGGCATCCCGATGTCCGGCAGCGCCCGAGCGTGCAAGAGCTCGCCCAGCTGAACGCGGCGATCCCGCACCAGCCGCTGCACGCGGCGATCGTCCTGACCGGTCAGCGCGAGCTGCCGGGCTGGGACGGCGCGGGCCGGGCCGCGGACTGGTCGGACGCGCTGGAGGCCGCGCTGCTGGTGGCGCGCACGGTGCACGTGACGCCGACCGTGACCAAGGACGAGAACCACGCTCCCTGGCACCCGGGCCGCTGCGCCCGCCTGGAGATCGACGGGAAGCTCTTCGGTCACGCCGGTGAGCTGCACCCGAAGGTCGTCGCGGCCCTGGGGCTGCCCCCGCGCACGGTCGCGGCCGAGATCGACCTGGACGTGCTGATCGAGGCGTCGGGCGGCATCGTGGCGGCGCAGCCGATCTCCACCTTCCCGCTGGCGAAGGAGGATGTCGCGCTCGTGGTGAAGGACGAGGTGCCCAGCGGCGACGTGCAGTCGGCCCTGGCGGCCGGTGCGGGTGAACTGCTGGAGTCGGTGCGGCTGTTCGACGTGTACGCGCAGGCGCCGATCGAGGAGGGCCACAAGTCCCTGGCGTTCGCCCTGCGCTTCCGGGCTCCCGACCGCACGCTGACGGCGGAGGAGACCGCGTCCGCGCGGGACGCCGCCGTGGCGGCGGCCGCCGAGCGCACCGGCGCCGTGCAGCGCAGCTGACCCCCACCCCAGGGGGCCCGACGGCGTCCAAAAGCCCTGATTCTGGACGCGGATCACCACGGAACGCCCGCGGGTCACCCAAAAGGTGACAACGAAGGACAAATACTGAACGGCACCCCTGGACATCACCGCGGGTGCCGTTCAGCATTCAGGGGGTAACGTAAAATCCCTATGCATACAATTTCATCAGTGTGTATAGTCATGCGCTATGGGCATCACGGCAGCAGTGGCAGGTGCAAGCGGTTACGCCGGTGGTGAGCTGCTGAGACTCCTTCTGCAACACCCGGAGATCGAGATCGGCACGCTCACGGCGGGCGGCAACGCGGGCACGAAGCTGGCCGAGCATCAGCCGCACCTGCTGCCGCTGGCCGACCGGGTGCTCGCGCCGACCACGCCGCAGGAGCTGGCGGGGCACGACCTGGTCTTCCTGGCCCTCCCGCACGGGGCCAGTGCGAAGATCGCCGCGCAGCTGCCGCCCGAGACCGTGGTGGTCGACTGCGGCGCCGATCACCGGTTGGTGAGTGCGCAGGCCTGGGAAGAGTTCTACGGCGGCGAGCACGCGGGCACCTGGGCCTACGGCCTGCCCGAACTGCCGCGCTCCGGCGGCCGGCAGCGCGACGTACTGCGGGGTGCCCGGCGCATCGCGGTGCCCGGCTGTTACCCGACGGCCTCGAGCCTGGCCCTCGCCCCCGGATTCGCGGCCGGTCTGCTGCAGCCCGACGACGTGGTGGTGATCGCGGCCAGCGGCACCTCCGGCGCGGGGAAGTCGGCCAAGCCGAACATGATCGGCAGCGAGGTGATGGGCTCGATGAGCCCCTACGGCGTGGGCGGCGTGCATCGGCACACCCCCGAGATCGAACAGAACCTGGGGCTTGCGGGGCAGGACGAGGTCCGGGTCTCGTTCACTCCGACCCTGGCGCCGATGTCCCGCGGCATCCTGGCCACCTGCACCGCGAAGCTGAAGCCGGGGGTGACCTCCGCGGCGGTGCGGGAGGCCTGGGAAAAGACCTATCAGGGCGAGGCGTTCGTGCACGTCCTGCCCGAGGGCCGGTGGCCGCGCACGGCCGACACCCTGGGCGCGAACACCGCGCTGATCCAGGTCGCCGTCGACGAGCGGGTGGGCCGTGTCATCGCGGTCAGTGCCATCGACAACCTGACGAAGGGCACGGCCGGTGGGGCGATCCAGTCGGCCAACCTCGCGCTCGACCTGCCCGAGACCCTGGGCCTGCCGATGGTGGGGGTGGCGCCGTGAAGGCCGCCACCCGGAACAAGGAGCTGTCGTGCATCTGATCCAGTACCGCCAGGCCATGGCGCTCGTCCGCCTGGCACCCGACAGCCCTGACCCCACCTGGGCCGTCGGGGCCCCGCTGGTCAGCATCTCGCGCACGACCGACGAGATCAGCGTGGTCTGCCCGACCAACAGCCTCCCCGAACCGGTCCCGGGCCCCGTGGAGGGGCCGTTCACGGTCACCCGGGCCGCGGGGGCACTGGAGTTCTCCCAGATCGGCGTGCTCCTGCGGTTGCTGAAACCACTGGCCGACGCCGGGATCCCGGTGCTCAACGTGTCCACCTTCGACACCGACTGGGTGCTCGTGCCGGCCGCCCAGTCCGTGGTCGCGGCCTCGGTCTGGCGTCACGCCGGCTACACGGTCACCGAAGACGCCGAATGAAGAACCTCTGGAAGGAACGTAGATGAGCGTCACGACGGCGAAGGGCTTCCGCGCCGCCGGAGTTGCGGCCGGGCTGAAGAGCACCGGCGCCCCCGATCTCGCGCTGGTCCTGAACGACGGGCCGAACGATGCGGCCGCTGCCGTCTTCACCAGCAACCGCTGCAAGGCCAACCCGGTGCTGTGGAGCGAGCGGGCGATCGCCGACGGCCGCCTGCGCTCGGTGGTGCTGAACTCCGGCGGGGCCAACTGCTACACCGGCGCCGAGGGTTTCCAGGTCACGCACGCCACGGCCGAGGAGGTCGCCCGGCTCAGCGGCCTGTCCCCGCTGGACGTGCTGGTGTGCTCGACCGGCCTGATCGGGCTGGGCCTGTCGAAGGAGAAGATGCTCGCGGGCGTCGCCGACGCCACCGCGAAGCTGCGCACCGAGGGTGGCCCCGAGGCGGCCGAGGCGATCCGGACCACCGACACCGTGGCCAAGCAGGCGGCGATCACCTCGCCGGGCGGCTGGAGCATCGGCGGGATGGCCAAGGGCGCCGGCATGCTCGCGCCGGCCCTGGCCACCATGCTGGTCGTCATCACCACCGACGCCCAGGTCGAGCCCTCCGCGCTGGACTCCGCGCTGCGTGCCGCCACCCGTGTCACCTTCGACCGCCTGGACTCGGACGGCTGCCAGTCCACCAACGACACCGTGGTGCTGATGTCGTCCGGTGCCTCCGGGGTCACGCCCGACCTGATCGAGTTCGCCGCCGCGGTCACCGAGGTCTGCCGTGACCTGGCGCTGCAGCTGCTCGCCGACGCCGAGGGCGCCGACCACGAGATCGCCATCGAGGTGCGGGGCGCCGTCACCGAGGACGACGCCCTCGAGGTCGGCCGGTCGGTCGCGCGCAGCAACCTGTTCAAGGCCGCCATCTTCGGTAAGGACCCGAACTGGGGCCGCATCCTGGCCTCGGTCGGCACCACCCGGGCCATGTTCGACCCGGCCGACCTGGACGTCGCGATGAACGGCGTATGGGTGTGCCGTAAGAGCACTCCCGCCGAGTCGGCCGAGGGCATCGACCTGAGCGGCCGCGCCGTGAGTGTCACGATCGACCTGAAGTCGGGCCCGGAGACGGCGACCGTGTGGACGAACGACCTCACCCACGCGTACGTGCACGAGAACAGCGCCTACTCGTCGTGATGGACCTACCGGACCTGACCGCCGAGCAGAAGGCGAACGTCCTGGTCGAGGCGCTGCCCTGGTTGCGGCGCTTCCAGGGCGCGATCGCCGTGATCAAGTACGGCGGCAACGCGATGATCGACGACGACCTGAAGCGAGCCTTCGCCGAGGACGTGGTGTTCCTGCGCGCGGCCGGCCTCAAGCCGGTCGTCGTGCACGGCGGCGGGCCGCAGATCTCGGCCATGCTGGGGCGGCTGGGCATCGAGAGCGAGTTCCGCGGCGGCCTGCGCGTCACCACGCCCGAGACCATGGACGTGGTGCGCATGGTGCTCACCGGTCAGGTCAGCCGCGAGCTGGTCGGCCTGATCAACCAGCACGGTCCCCTCGCCATCGGGATGTCCGGCGAGGACGGTGGCCTGTTCCTGGCCGCGAAACGTGACGCGGTGGTGGACGGTTCGCCCGTCGACGTGGGCCTGGTGGGCGATGTGGTGGAGGTCGACCCGGCCGCCGTGCTCGACCTGATCGACGCCGGGCGCATTCCCGTGGTCTCCACGGTCGCGCCCGACGACGACGGGCAGGTGCTCAACGTCAACGCCGACACTGCGGCCGCCGCGCTCGCGATCGCGTTGCAGGCCCGCAAGTTCGTGGTGCTGACCGACGTCGAGGGGCTCTACGCGAACTGGCCCGACCGCTCGTCCCTGCTGGCCGAGGTCAGTGACACCGAGCTGGAGGCCATGCTGCCGCAGCTCCAGTCGGGCATGGTGCCGAAGATGGAGGCGTGCCTGCGGGCCGTGCGCGGCGGCGTGCCCACCGCCACCGTCATCGACGGTCGCGTGCCGCACAGCCTGCTGCTCGAGGTCTTCACCTCCGACGGCGTCGGCACCATGGTCGTCCCTTCCCCCCTCCCCGGTGAGAAGCGGCGCTCGAGTCCCGACGGAACGTCCCCCATCGAGAAGGCGACCCAGGACGGAGGTGGGGCGTGAGCACCGACCTCACGGCACAGAACAACACTCTCGTGGACACCGGGCAGGGTTCGGCCCAGTGGATGGAGCGGTACGCCCGCTCCGTGATGGGCGTGTTCGGCACCCCCCAGCGCGTGCTGGTGCGGGGTGAGGGCGCCTACGTCTGGGACGCCGACGGACGGCGCTACCTCGACCTGCTCGGTGGGATCGCGGTGAACGCGCTGGGCCACGCCCACCCGTTCCTGGTCTCGGCCGTCACCGCGCAGATGGCCACCCTCGGCCACGTCTCCAACTTCTTCGCCAACCCCCTCCAGATCGCGCTCGCCGAGCGGATTCTCGAACTGGCGCAGGCCCCCGAGGGCTCGACCGTCTTCTTCTCCAACTCCGGCACCGAGGCCAACGAGGCCGCGTTCAAGCTGACCCGGCGTACCGGCCGCACCAAGGTGGTCGCGGCGCAGGGTGCGTTCCACGGCCGCAGCATGGGCGCCCTGGCAATGACCTGGAAGCCCGCCTACCGCGAGCCGTTCGAGCCGCTCCCGGCGGGCGTCGTGCACGTGCCCTGGGGCGACGTGGACGCGCTGGCCGCGGCGGTGGACGACGAGACCGCCGCCGTGGTGCTGGAACCCGTGCAGGGCGAGGCCGGGGTGCGCCCGGCCCCGGCCGGGTACCTGGCGGCCGCGCGGCGTCTCACCCGGGCCCACGGCGCGCTGCTGGTGCTCGACGAGGTGCAGAGCGGCGTGGGCCGTACCGGCGCCTGGTTCGCCCACCAGCTGGCCGAACTGAACGGTGGGGAAGACATCACCCCCGACGTCATGACCCTGGCCAAGGGGCTCGGCGGAGGTATCCCGGTGGGGGCGACGGTGGTCTACGGCAGCGCGAACACCCGCCTGCTGAACCCCGGCCAGCACGGCACCACGTTCGGTGGCAACCCGGTCGCGGCCGCGGCCGGCCTGGCCACCCTGCACGTGATCGAGCGGGACGGGTTGCTGGCCAACGCGGTGGCGGTCGGGCAGAGAATCGAGGACGGGGTGGCCGGCCACCCGCTCGTCTCCGGGGTGCGCGGTTTCGGGCTCCTGCGGGCGATCCAGCTCACGCAGCCCGTCGCCGCGGCGCTCGCCGCGGCCCTGCTGGACGCCGGTTTCATCGTGAACCCGGTGGCCCCCGACGCGATCCGCCTGGCGCCGCCGCTGATTCTCACGGCCGACCAGGCGGACTCGTTCATCGCGGCCCTCCCGGCCGCACTGGATCTTGCAGCGCAGGAGCTTTCATGAGTACCCGGCACTTCCTCAAGGACGACGACCTCTCCCCGGACGAGCTGATCGAGGTTCTCGACCTGGCCGACCGGCTCAAGGCCGACCGCGCCCGCGGAGTCCTCGACGTGCGTCCTCTGGAGGGACCGAAGGCCGTCGCCGTCCTGTTCGACAAGTCCTCCACCCGCACCCGGGTCTCGTTCAGCATCGGCATCGCCGAGCTGGGCGGATACCCGCTGGTGATCGACTCGGGCAGCAGCCAGCTGGGCCGCGGCGAGCCGATCGAGGACACCGCGCGGGTGCTCACCCGGCAGGCCGCCGCGATCGTCTGGCGCACCGGTGACCAGAGCCGCATCGAGGCCATGGCCTCCGCGGCCACGGTGCCCGTGGTGAACGCGCTCACCGACCAGTACCACCCCTGCCAGCTGCTCGCCGACCTGCAGACCGTGCGCGAGCACAAGGGCCGGCTGGCCGGCCTGACCCTGTCCTACCTGGGCGACGGCGCCAACAACATGGCGCACTCGTACCTGCTGGCCGGCGCCAACGCCGGGATGCACGTGCGGATCGGCGCCCCGGAAGCCTTCCAGCCCGACCCCGCGATCCTCGAGCAGGCCTGGGCCCTGGCCTCCGACACCGGTGGCTCGGTCACGGTCACCACCGACCCGGCCGCGGCCGTCGACGGTACCGACGTGATCGCCACCGACACCTGGGTCTCGATGGGCGAGGAGGGCACGAAGGACGACGTCTCGGTCTTCGCTCCCTACAGCCTCGACGACTCGCTGCTGGGCAAGGCCGATGCGCAGGCCATCGTGCTGCACTGCCTGCCGGCCTACCGCGGCAAGGAGATCTCCGCGTCCGTCATCGACGGCCCGCAGTCGGTGGTCTGGGACGAGGCGGAGAACCGCCTGCACGCCCAGAAGGCCCTGCTGGTCTGGTTGCTGGAGCGAGCGGGATGAGTCTGCCCAGCCAGTCGGCGGGTCAGACAGCCGGGAGGGCCCACACCAAGGTCGCCCGGCACCGCCGCATCGTCGACCTGCTGCGCCGGGGCCAGGTGCGCTCCCAGGTCGAGCTGGCGCAACTGCTCAACGCCGACGGCCTGGCCGTCACCCAGGCCACGCTCTCGCGCGACCTGGTCGAGCTGAGCGCGGTGAAGGTGCGCCACCCCGACGGTGGACTGGTCTACGCCGTGCCGGGGGAGGGCGGCGACCGCACTCCCCAGGCCGGCCAGGAACAGGAGATGCTCGTCTCCCGGCTGTCCCGCCTCTGCGAGGAACTGCTGGTCACCGCGGAGGCGTCGGCCAACCTGGTGGTGCTGCACACGCCCCCGGGCGCCGCGCAGTTCCTCGCCTCGGCGATCGACCACTCGGTGCTGCCCGACGTGCTCGGCACCATCGCCGGCGACGACACCGTCCTCGTGGTCACCCGTGACCCGCTGGGCGGCGACGCGGTCGCCAACCGCTTCCTGGCGCTCGCCGCCGGTAGCCCTGACTAATCTTCTTTTGGACGACGGGTCGCCCCTGCCCTGGGCGTCCTGGGTGTTCGTCCCCGACTTCCTACGAAGGAGCCAATCGTGACCGCCGAGCCCAAGGTCCTGTGGGGTTCACGTTTCAGCGCCGGTCCCGCGGACGCCATGTTCGCGCTCTCCGTCTCGACCCATTTCGACTGGCGCCTGGCCCGTTACGACCTGGCCGGATCCCGGGCGCACGCCCGTGCGCTGAACCGCGCCGGGCTGCTGACCGACGACGACCTGGCCGGCCTGCTCGCCGGGATCGACGGTCTGGACGCCGACGTCGCCTCCGGCGCCGTGACCCCGGCCCCGCACGACGAGGACGTGCACTCCGCCCTGGAGCGCATCCTGATCGAGCGCCTCGGACCGGAACTGGGCGGACGGCTGCGCGCCGGGCGCTCGCGCAACGACCAGATCGCCACCCTGCTGCGCATGTACCTGCGCGACCACTCCAAGGTGGTCGCGAACCTGCTGCTCGACCTGGCCGAGGCCCTCGCCGGGCAGGCCGCCGCGCACCCCACCGCGCCGATGCCCGGGCGCACGCACATGCAGCACGCCCAGCCGGTGCTGCTGGCCCACCACCTGCTGGCCCGGGCCTGGCCGCTGCTGCGCGACGTCGACCGGCTGCGGGACTTCGACCGCCGGGCCGCGGTCTCGCCCTACGGTTCCGGTGCGCTCGCCGGCTCCACGCTCGGCCTCGACCCCGAGGCCGTGGCCCTCGACCTGGGGTTCGCCTCGTCGGTGGCGAACTCGATCGACGGCACCGCCTCGCGCGACCTGGGCGCCGAGTTCGCCTTCGTCGCCGCGATGGTCGGTGTCGACATCTCCGGCCTGGCCGAGGACATCATCATCTGGGCCACGAAGGAGTTCTCCTTCGTGTCGCTCGACGACGCCTGGTCGACCGGGTCGAGCATCATGCCGCAGAAGAAGAACCCGGACGTGGCCGAGCTGACCCGGGGCAAGGCCGGCCGGCTGATCGGTGACCTGGCCGGGCTGCTGGGCACGCTCAAGGCCCTGCCCCTGGCCTACAACCGGGACCTGCAGGAAGACAAGGAGCCGGTCTTCGACGCGGCCGACACCCTCGAAGTGGTTCTGCCCGCCCTGGCCGGCCTGGTCTCCACCCTGATCTTCCACACCGAGCGGATGGCCGACCTGGCCCCGCAGGGCTTCGCGCTCGCCACCGACATCGCCGAGTGGCTGGTGCGTCAGCGGGTGCCGTTCCGCGACGCGCACGAGATCGCCGGGGCCTGCGTGCAGCGCTGCGAGCAGCGGGCCGTCGCCGAGGGTCGCCCGGTGGAGCTGTGGGACCTCACCGAGGACGACCTGGCCGCGGTGTCACCGCACCTGACCCCCGCCGTGCGCGAGGTGCTGAACCTCGAGGGCGCGCTCAGCTCCCGGGACGGGCGGGGCGGCACGTCACCGCGCCGGGTCGCCGAGCAGATGGCCGAGCTGGCCGCGGAGATCAAGGGCCTGCGGGAGTGGGCGTCCAACTGAGACACAACCGTAACCACCTCTGTCCGGGGCGTAACGGATTGAGGTGAGCGGTAAAACCGCTGGTCCGTGGCGGTCGCTGGTGACAAGCCGTCAGGTTTGTTACGTAAAGCGACCGCCACGAACCCTCCGCGAAACATTTCTGAAATAGCAAAACTCCTGAGAAACAAGAGGTTTCGGCTCCCGGCCGGAAGTGGTGTCTTTACGCCCGGCGAACCAGCGGCAAGACTGAGCCGTGCGTGGGTCGCAATGGCGCGGTCCACGCATTCAGATCTCTGAACGGCGGCCCCTGAAGCGGCTTTACAGCCCCAGGCCCGCCTCTTTGGATGCCCTACGCCTGTCGACCAACGGGCCCGTCGTACCATTTCCGACGTGCCCGAACCCGCCCCGCTGCCGCGCTCGTTCTTCGACCGTGACCCGCTGGTGGTGGCGCCGGCACTGCTCGGCACGGTGATCCGGCACTCGCTGGCCGGCGAGGTCGTCGAGGTCCGCCTGACCGAGGTAGAGGCCTACCTCGGCGAGGGCGAAGACCCCGCCTCCCACTCCCACCGCGGAAAACGTCCCCGCAACGCCACGATGTGGGGCCCGCCCGGCCACCTCTACGTGTACTTCACCTACGGCATGCACTACTGCGCCAACCTGGTCTGCCGCCCCGAGGGCATCTCCGGCGGCGTGTTGCTGCGGGCCGGAGAGGTGATCACCGGCCTCGACGAGGCGCGCTCGCGGCGCCCGGCCGGCCAACGCGACGTCGATCTGGCCCGGGGGCCGGCGCGGCTCGCCAGTGCGCTGGCGTTCGGGCGTGAGGACGACGGACGCGACGTCTGTGGGGACGCGTCCCTACGGTTGTTTCCCGGGTCGGGTGCGGGGAAGGTGCTGAGCGGACCTCGGGTCGGGGTCTCCGCCGGGGCGGAGTCACCATGGCGCTACTGGATCGAGGGTGACCCGACGGTCTCGGCGTACCGGCCCGCTGTACCCCGTCGTCGCTAGCAGCTGCTCCTCGCCGCTGGCGAGTCATCGGTTCTCACCGGGCCGGGGGTCGGCTCTATGTTTGCCTCGTGACCGTGAGCACCGACGAACCCGTGACCTCCGCCCCGACAGCCAACGTCCTTGACGAGCTGAAGTGGCGCAACCTTCTCTCCATCTCCACCGACGAGGCGGAGCTGAGGAAGGCGCTCGGCAGCGGATCGGTCACCTATTACGCCGGGTTCGACCCGACCGGGCCCAGCCTGCACATCGGCCATCTGGTGCAGATCCTCACCATGCGCCGGCTGCAGCAGGCGGGGCACCGTCCTCTCGCGCTGGTCGGTGGTGCCACCGGCCTCATCGGTGACCCGCGTCCCTCGGCGGAGCGGGTGCTGAACTCGCCCGAGGTGGTGGCCGGCTGGGTGGAGCGCCTGCGCGGTCAGATCGAGCCGTTCCTCGACTTCACCGGCCCGAACGCCGCGACCATGGTGAACAACCTGGACTGGACCTCGGGACTGAGCGCCATCGAGTTCCTGCGTGACGTGGGCAAGCACTTCCGGGTCGGCAAGATGCTCGCGAAAGACGTCGTGAGCACCCGTCTCAACTCCGAGGCCGGCATCAGCTACACCGAGTTCAGCTACCAGATCCTGCAGTCCATGGACTTCCTGGAGCTGAACAAGCGGTACGACTGCACCCTGCAGATCGGTGGCTCCGACCAGTGGGGCAACCTCACCGCCGGCACCGATCTGATCCACAAGGCCCGGCCCGAGGCGGCCGTGCACGCGCTGGCCACCCCGCTCATCACGAAGGCCGACGGCTCCAAGTTCGGCAAGAGCGAGGGCGGCGCGGTCTGGCTCGACCCGGAGATGACCTCGCCCTACGCGTTCTTCCAGTTCTGGCTGAACTGCGAGGACGCGAAGATCGTCGACTACCTGCGGGTCTTCACCTTCCGCACGGCCGAGCAGATCGCCGAGCTCGAGGAGTCGGCCACCACCCGCCCGCAGGCCCGTGAGGCCCAGCGCGCCCTGGCGAGGGACATGACCTCACTGGTGCACGGTGAGCTCGCGGCCTCCCGGGTGGAGGAGGCGAGCAAGGCCCTGTTCGGTGGGGGAGACCTGACCGGCCTGGACGCCGGCACGCTCGGCGACGCACTCGGAGAACTGCCGAAGGCGCAGCTCGGACGCGGCGAGCACCTGCTCGTCGACGTCCTGGTGGCAGCGGGCCTGGCCAAGAGTAAGTCGGACGCCCGGCGCACGCTCTCCGACGGCGGGGCGTACGTGAACAACGTTAAGGTAACCGGAGGAGAGGCCGCGACCGTCAGTACCGCGGACCTGCTCCACGACCGATGGATCCTGGTGCGGCGAGGCCGGCGTCAGCTGGCGGCCGTGGAGCTCGCAGGGGAGTAGCTCCCGGCCACGTCGTAGGAGGCAGGGCGCTGACGGCCTGAGTCGTCTGCGCTGTCAGTGCGGTCAGCGCCCAGCCCTCCTCGTTCGGCCGGGCTCAGGGTGAAGTGGAACGCGGCACCCTCGCCGACCGCTCCGTGGGCCCAGATCTGGCCGCCGTGACGTTCGATGATGCGACTGACAGAGGCCAGCCCGACACCGGTGCCCTCGAACTCCGCCGTTGTGTGGCACCGCTGGAACACCGCGAAGAGCTTGCTGGAGAACTTCATGTCGAACCCGGCACCGTTGTCCCGAACGACATAGCTGTTCGCGTCCTGGACGAACTCGATCCGCGCGGCAGCGCGTCCCCGGGTGAACTTCCAGGCGTTCTGAAGGAGGTTCTCCAGCACATTCGCGAGGAGGACCGGGTCTCCGTGAACCTTCGCTCCCGGCTGGACCACCGTCTCGATCACTCGTTCCGGTTCGGCGGAACGCAGTCGCGCCAGAATGCGGTCCGCACACACGCTGAGATCGAAGGGCACGAAGATCAGTTCCCGATGGCTGACCTTGGCCAGGTGGAGCAGACCCTCGATGAGCTGTGCCATTTCCGCGGACGAGGCGCGGATGTGGCGCAGGTGGGAGAGCGCCTGGTCATCGAGACAGCCGCTGTAGTCCTCCTCGAGGAACCGGCTGAAGCCGTCGATCGCTCGCAGAGGCGCTCGCAGATCGTGGGCCACCGAGTAACTGAACGACTCGAACGCGTGACTGGAGGCTTCCGCCGCGTCCCGGGCCGCCAGCAGGTGGCGCTCGACCATCTTGTTCCGGGTGTTGTCCCTGAAGACCGTGGACGCGCCGACCAGGGTGCCGCGCTGGTTGTGGATGGGCGACATGCTGATGGACACGTCGACGACTGAACCGTCCTTGCGGATCCGCACCCCCTCATGGACGTCCACCCGTTCGGAGCGCTTGATGGCGGCAACCATCGCTGCGAGTTCCCGTAGCTGGTCCTCGGGCACGAGCACCGACAGGGGGCGACCGAGCACCTCCGCCGCGGTATATCCGAAGAGTCTTTCGGCCGAGCGATTCCAGCTGGTGATGACTCCGCCGAGCGTGCAGCTGAGTACCGCGTCGTCCGACGAGTGCACGATCCCCGCCAGCATGATCAGCTCGTCGTCGACGCGACGGCGTTCGGTGATGTCCCGGATCCAGGCGGAGACCAGGTGCGTGCCCGGCCCCCTGATCGAGCTGAGGCTGATGTCGACCGGGAATTCGGTGCCGTCCTTGCGCACCCCGTGAAGATCCTTCCCGATGGCCATCGGCCGGATGACAGGAGCGCGCAGATACTCCTCGCGCAGGTGCTCATGATGTGGACGCGCATCCAGGGGCACGAGAATCTCGACCTTCTGGCCGGTCAGTTCCCCACGCCGGTACCCGAACATCCGTTCGGTCTGCGCGTTCACCATCACGATCTCGCCGTGGGGATCGATGATGACCAGACCATCAGGTGCGGACTCGATGAGCGGTGCGGACAGATCCGACACCTCCGGTGGTCGTCGGACGCATTCGATCGCTACCCCGTCGGTGCCAGGCAGAGTGATGGCGGAGATCTCCGCGGTGAAAGGTGCGCCGGCTGCGGTGAGGGTGTGGACGCGAGTCCGCCCCGCCCGGGCGAGTTCGCGTATCTCGTCGGCGGGGTCACCCTGGGCGAACACCTCGTGCGCGTCCGGCGAGAACAGGAAGCTGAGGGGTTTTCCCGCGAGCTCGTGCTCAGCGAACCCGAACATCCGGGCCAGCGTCGGCGTCGTACTGACGATGTGACCTGATGGGTCGACGATGGCTGTGGCCGGGGGACCGGCACCGGACCGGGCGTCAGGAGGCGTCTTGCCGGATGACATTGCTGCCTCCTGGTGCGCCGCGACCGACGGCGATAGGGAGATGGGTCCGAGCACCGGGACCTTCTCGAGAGCCGGTGCAGCAGGAGCTGCTGAGTTCACTACCCCGGTCATCGGCCGCTCAGCTCGCCCACCTGAGAGATCGGTGCCGGGAATAGTGCATTCGGGACCTGCCACCGGGCGGGAGCGGCTCATGAGCCCCTAACCCCGGGCCGTTGCGCCCCTCGCGAGCCGGCGATGAGGCGCCTGCACCGGGCGAGCACGGAGGATGGAGGGTGACTGGCTCGATACACAACGTCATATAGCCAGTTCGGGTGATGCTTGACATCTGGATTTGACGTGCTGGACGCGCATCCGTAAGGTTCTACCTGTTGGCAGCGCGGGAGACGCGGACACGCAAGTGGCCGGTCCCGATGTCAGCTCCCCAGAAAGACTTCGAAGCTTTGACCTCAACGGGTTGAAGCCACCGAAGTCCGCCTGGAACCGGGTGGTCCGGACAGTGAAAATCTTCTGGTAAGGTTTACACCGCCTGGTCAGCCGGGTAAGTTGGAAAGGTTGCCCCGAGGAACCTCGCAAGAGGAACCGCGGTGAGCGTCCGCTCCTTGAGAACTCAACAGCGCATCTGAACAACCGATGCCAATTGGCTAGCCGTTAAGGCTGGTCCTTGGCTGATGGATCAGGCTTCAGGCATGTATCGACCCCTGTCGGTGTGTCTGGTGATGGGTCTGGTTCTTATTGGTCAGGATTTGCATGACTATCTTCGCAGTATTTCTTCTTCTAGAAGATTATTTACGGAGAGTTTGATCCTGGCTCAGGACGAACGCTGGCGG
>NZ_BSTC01000023.1 GCF_030269305.1 Kineosporia sp. NBRC 101731 | reverse complement strand
CGATCCATCACCACACCCCGCTGCCGTTCATCCCGATGCCCTCCGACCCGACCGGCACCTTCACCGGGCGCGTCATACCCCGCGACCACCCCGACGCCCCGCCGCCGACCCCGACACCAGCACCAGCCGATCGATCTACCTCGTCCAGCAACACCCCCGCTCCATCCGGTACCCCGGCCCCATCCGGGGCTCCGGCGCCATCCGGGGCTCCGGTTCCGCCTGGTGCTCGGACTGCGCGCGACGCCACCACTTCGCCTGGCGCTTCAGCGTTCTCCGATGCTTCAGCCTTCTCGAGCACTTCGACTCCACAACACGCTTCGTCTTCCTCCGGCACCCCGGACCCGCCCGGCACTCCGGCTCCATCGGGCACCCCAGATCCGACCGGCGCCTCACATGCCTCCGGTACATCCGCTGCTGCCAATGCTTCAACACCTCCAGGCGCTCAGGCCCGTTCTGGTGCTCAGACCCTTTCCGGTGCCCAGGCCCGCTTCGGTGCTCAGGCCCTTTCCGGTGCTCAGGCCCGGTCCGGTGCTCAGGATCGGTCCGGTGCCCCAGCCCTCACCGGCGTTTCTGCTCTGACCGACGCCTCGGATACCTCGCGTTCCCAAGGCTCACGGACGTCATCGGATGCGGCCGACAACTCCGAGACACCGAAGTCATCCGCCATCCCCAGCTCGTTCGCTCCACCGGCCCTGACCGGCGACTGTGTCCTGGGCTGGTGGCTGCCACCAGCACTTCCCACACAGCAGGGCCGCAAGCCTCACCTGGTCGTCACCATCAGCGCCGAGACCCTGAAAGGAACCGACGACCTCCCCGGAGAGCTCCAGCGCTACGGCGCCATCCCCGCCGACCTGGCCCGCGAAATAGCCCGCCAAGCAGGCCGGGTCACCGTCATCCCCATCACCAGCGCCAGCACCAGTACCAGCGCCAGCACCAGTACCAGTACCGGCACCGGCACCGGCACCGGCACCGGCCCAGCACACGGACCGGGCGACCAAGCCAACTGCACCGAACCATCACCCCGCTACAAACCCCGCCAGAGCGTCATCGACCACGTCCTGGGACGCTTCCAACGATGCGTGCACCCCGGCTGCACCCGCGACGCCGCACAATGCGACATCGACCACGCCATACCCTTCGCCAAGGGTGGAAAGTCCTGCCCCTGCAACCTCATCCCACTCTGCCGAGCCCACCACCGCCTCAAGACACACGCCGGCTGGACCCTCCGCCTGACCCGACCCGACGAGCCCTACCCCACCGGAACCATCGCATGGCAAAGCCGCCTGGGCCAGAAACACATCGAAATCCCCGAACCCCTCCCCGGAGAACCCGACCACACCACCCGAGACCACATCCGCCAGCAGGAATGGCAACAGGAACTACAACGCATCAGCCCGCACATCCAACCGGAATCCACTATCCCCGAACGCTACTGGGGCGAACCGCCGTTCTGATGGGAGGTGACCGATCCATCCACCGCATGAACCGGCCGCTGGGTACCAGCCTGCCCACGGAGAGAGTCTGCGTCGAGACGGAAGAGCACCGAAAGTGCCGAGGTATCCCAAGGTTTCCGAGGTTCCTGCTTATCGCCCGGCAATCACGACCAGCATCTCGTCCGATCTCATCCAGCACCTCGCCCCACCATCGGAGAATCATGCCCACCCTCACCCCCGCCGAGTCCCGCGAGCGCTTCCTCGCCGAGCGCGTCGCCCGTCTGGCCACGGTCTCGGTCGACGGGATGCCGCATCTGGTGCCGCTGGTCTTCGCGGCCGTGGGGCCCGATGTGCTGGTGAGCGCGGTCGATCACAAACCCCAGCAGACTTCGTCCTTACGCCGTCTGGCCAACATCGATGAGAACCCGAAGGTGACGCTGCTGACCGACCGGTACGACGAGGACTGGTCGCAGTTGTGGTGGGCACGGGCCGATGGTGTGGCCACGGTACTGACGGCGGGCGGCGTCCCGGAGCTGGATGCGCTCGTCGCGCGCTACGAGCAGTACCGGGATCGCCGCCCGCAGGGGCCGGTCATCTTGGTGCGGGTTCGGCGGTGGTCGGGCTGGAGTGCGTCATGATGTCGTCGGGGCCCCAGAAGGCCCGCATGCTGGTGATTCTGGCCTCGGCGTCGAAGGTCATCACCTCGACCACGTCGATCTCGTGGGCGCCCGCCGAAACGCTGAACCCGAACACCGCGCACGGACCACCGACCCGCAGCCAGTGCAGGTCGGTGGCGCGCTGGGTGCTTTCGAGACTGCCGTAGAGCTTCTGCAGCTCGGCCGGTCCGGTGAGGACGGGCCCGCCGGCCGGGTCCTCCACCGTGGCGCCGGGGGCGAAGCAGTCGATGATCTCGGCTGTCGTCCCGGTCGCCAGGAGGGCCAGGTACCGGCGTACGGTCTGCTCGAAGGCGTCCATGGTGCTCCTGGTCCTGGGGTCCTACTCCTCGAAGGCTTCCGGTGACGGGCAGGAGCAGACCAGGTTGCGGTCGCCCCAGGCACCGTCGATGCGGCGCACCGGCGGCCAGTACTTGAAGCGCGGCGTGACGCCCTCGGGGTACACGGCCTCTTCGCGGGTGTACGGGTGCTCCCAAGAACCGGTCAGGCACTGGGCCGTGTGCGGGGCGTTGACCAGTGGGTTGTCACCGGCCGGCCAGTGTCCCTCGGCCACCTTGTCGATCTCGCCGCGGATGGCGATCATCGCGTCGCAGAACCGGTCCAGCTCGGCCAGGTCTTCGCTCTCGGTGGGCTCGACCATGAGCGTGCCGGCGACTGGGAACGACATGGTCGGGGCGTGGAAGCCGTAGTCGACGAGGCGCTTGGCCACGTCGTCGACGGTGACGCCGGTGGCCTTGGTGAGGGGCCGCAGGTCGAGGATGCACTCGTGGGCGACCAGGGCGTCGCGGCCGGAGTACAGCACCGGATAGTGCTGGCGCAGCCGGGCGGCGACGTAGTTGGCGGTGAGGATCGCGGTGCGGGTGGCGCGGGTCAGGCCCTCAAGACCCATCATGCGCACGTAGGCCCAGGAGATCGGCAGGATGCCGGCCGAGCCGTACGGGGCCCCGGAGACCGGGCCGATGCCGGTGGACGGACCCGCCAGCTCGTCCAGCGGATGGTTGGGCAGGAACGGCGCCAGGTGCGAGCGCACCGCGACCGGGCCGACACCCGGGCCGCCGCCACCGTGCGGGATGCAGAACGTCTTGTGCAGGTTCAGGTGCGAGACATCGGCGCCGAACGCGCCCGGCCGTGAGAGACCCACCAGCGCGTTGAGGTTGGCGCCGTCGACGTAGACCTGACCGCCGGCCTCGTGCACCGACTCGCAGATCCGGCCGATACCCTCCTCGAACACGCCGTGGGTGCTCGGGTAGGTGACCATGATCGCGGCGAGGGCCTCGCGGTGCTGGGCGATCTTCGCCTCGAGGTCGGCCAGGTCGACGTTGCCGTTGTCGTCGCAGGCCACCACGACGACCTTCATGCCGGCCATCACGGCGCTGGCGGCGTTGGTGCCGTGCGCGGAGCTCGGGATCAGGCAGACGTTGCGGTCGAGGTCGCCGTTGGAGCGGTGGTAGGCCCGGATCGCGAGCAGACCGGCCAGCTCACCCTGCGAGCCGGCGTTCGGCTGCAGCGAGACCGCCGCGTAGCCGGTGAGTTCCGCCAGCCAGCTGGCCAGGTCCTTCACCAGGCTACGGATGCCCTCGGTGTCGCCGGCGGGTGCGAACGGGTGCAGCCCACCGAATTCCGGCCAGGTGATGGCCTCCATCTCGGTGGTGGCGTTGAGCTTCATCGTGCACGAGCCGAGCGGGATCATGCCGCGGTCCAGCGCGTAGTCCTCGTCGGCCAGCCGCCGCAGGAACCGCAGCATCGAGGTCTCGCTGTGGTGCGTGGTGAAGACCGGGTTGGTCAGGTACTCAGACGTACGGACGAGGTCCGCGGGGATCGCGGGAAGCTCCGCCCCCGGTGCGCGGTCTTCGACCGAGACCCCGAAAGCCCGCAGCACCAGGGCCACCTGGGTCTGCGTGGTGGTCTCGTCGCAGGCAATGCCGACCCGGTCGGCGCCGTCCTGGCGCAGCAGGATGCCGAGGTCGTGGGCGGCCGCGACGACCTCACCGGCCCGGCCCGGCACCTCGGCGAGCACGGTGTCGAAGAAGCTCTCGTGCACGACCTTCACGTCGACCGAGCGCAGGCCCGCGGCCAGCGTCGCGGCGTGACCGGCGGTGCGCTCGGCGATGCGGCGCAGCCCCTGCGGGCCGTGGTAGACCGCGTACATCCCGGCCATCACGGCCAGCAGCACCTGCGCGGTGCAGATGTTGCTGGTCGCCTTCTCCCGGCGGATGTGCTGCTCGCGGGTCTGCAGGGCGAGGCGGTAGGCGGGGTTGCCGTCGGCGTCCTTGGAGACACCCACGAGGCGCCCGGGCAGCGACCGCTCCAGGCCCTTGCGCACGCTCATGTACCCGGCGTGCGGTCCACCGAACCCGAGCGGCACGCCGAAGCGCTGCGTGTTGCCGACCGCCACGTCCGCGCCGTCCTCACCGGGCGAGCGCAGCAGCGTGAGCGCGAGCAGGTCGGCCGCGACGGTGACGAGCGCCTTGCGCCCGTGGGCGGCGTCGATCAGGGGACGCAGGTCGGTCACCTGTCCGGAGGCACCCGGGTATTGCGCCAGGACGCCGAACACACCTTCGGTGACAGCGTCGAGTGCCGCTGCGGGGTCGGTGGTGAGGTCGGCCACGACCACCGGGATGCCGAGCGGTTCGGCGCGGGTCTGGATCACCGCGAGGGTCTGCGGGAGCACGTCGGTGTCGACGACGAACGCGGCGCCGGTGGGAAGTTTGGACGCGCGGCGCATCAGGGTCATCGCCTCGGCCGCGGCGGTGGACTCGTCGAGCAGGGAGGCGCTGGCGGTCTCCAGACCGGTCAGGTCGGAGACCATCGTCTGGAACGCGAGCAGGGCCTCCAGGCGGCCCTGGGAGATCTCCGGCTGGTAGGGCGTGTAGGCGGTGTACCAGGCCGGGTTCTCCAGCACGTTGCGCAGGATCACGCCGGGCGTGTGGGTGCCGTGATAGCCCAGGCCGATCATCGGCACGCGCACGGTGTTGCGGTTGGCCAGGGCCCGCAGCTCGGCCAGCGCCTCGGCCTCACTGATCGGCCCGGGCAGGGCGGGCGTGCCACCGTCGCGGATCACCGGCGGGATCACGGCGTTCTCGAGGGCGTCGAGACTGTCCAGCCCGACCACGCGCAGCATGGTGGCGATCTGCGGCTCGTCGGCGCCGATGTGGCGGTCGGCGAACGCGTCCAAACGGTGCCCGGTACCCTGCGCCGTCCGGCCCTCGGGCTCGGGCAGGTCGTCCTGCAGATCGTGCTGACCGGCATCGATGAAGGTCGTCATCGGAGGCTCCCACGCAAAGGGCGTAGCGACCGCGGTTCGGGTCACTCGGATACCTCCCCATCCGTCGGGCCACATCGCCCTTCGGAGCTGCCTCGCCCATGCGGTCCTTGGCGCCTGAGAGGTTCCGGGGAGAGTTGCCCCTTCGGCGCCCCTGTGACGGGGTCTCTCCCGCGGGGGTCTTCAGCTGCCGGTCCTTGACGTTGACCGGCGACGATGACGTTACCAGCGCCGGATGCCACTCTCATCTCGTGCCCCCGGCGCACCCGTACGGCGTACGGCAGGCGAACGGAGGGTTGCGAGCGGGCCGGGCTACGGGATGCAATTGGCTCGGCCAAAAGGACGGCCCGGCGGATATGACCCTGTGTGGAATCACGATCACGCAATTCCTACCGGCCCGGGCTCGTCCGCGGGGACTTGATAACGAGGTAGCGTCGAACACCGTGATCGTCGTCAGCGTGTGCAGTTTGAAGGGTGGCGTCGGGAAGACGTCAGTGGTCCTGGGACTGGCCTCGGCCGCGCTCGCCCGGGGCGTTCCCACCCTTGTGGTCGACATCGACCCACAGGCCGATGCGACGCTCGGGCTGGACATCACCGCCGAGATCACGACCAACGTCGCCACGGTGATGGGCGCCTCGCGCCGCAACGCGCAGAAGGTGAACGTCGTGCCCAGCGGCTGGGCCACCGGCGACGGCACGCTCGACGTGCTGCCCGGCTCCCACGACATGGCCGCGCTCGACCGCCCCACCGGCAGCGAGCGCACTCTGGCCCGGCTCTCGCACGCGATCCACCAGCTCGAGGGCTACCAGCTCGTCCTCATCGACTGCCCGCCGTCACTGGGCACGATCACCCGCTCCGGCCTGGCCGCGAGCCAGCGAGCCCTGGTGGTGTCCGAACCCGCGCTGTTCTCCGTGACCGCCGCCGACCGGGCCCTGCACGCGATCGACGAGGTACGGCGCAACATCGCCCCGACCCTGCAGCCGCTGGGCGTGGTGGTGAACCGGTACCGCGAGCGCTCCCCCGAGCACCGCTACCGCCTGCAGGAGCTCTCCGACATGTTCGGCCCGCTGGTGCTGGGCCCGTCCATCCGCGAGCGCAGCGCCCTGCAGCAGGCCCAGGGGGCGAGCCAGCCGATCCACCGCTGGCCCGGTGCCCCGGCACAGGAACTGGCGCATGCTTTCGACGCCCACCTGGCCCGCGTGCTGCGCGCCAACACCCGGGGGCGGCGCCCGGCGTCGGCCGAGGTGAGCTCCGCACCGGCTGAGGCCAGCCCTGCCTGAGGCCAGCCCTACCTGAGGCCGGCAACACCGCCTGAGAACGTCCACACCGTCTGAGCACGGCAAAGCAGAAGAGCCCCGGGGTACCGGACCCGGGGCTCTTCTGCTGATCTGTCGGTCGGCTAGCTGATGGCCCGCTGGCGGCGGCGGGCCGAGAGCTCGTCGTCGCTGGTGCCGGTGGTCGTGTCGCCACCCACGCGCTCGGCGGGCAGCTCGGCGAGGGTGCCCTCGACCTCACGCCAGACCCGGCCGACGGCGATGCCGAAGACGCCCTGACCGCCCTGGACGAGATCTATGACCTCGTCCGCCGAGGTGCACTCGTAGACGCTGGCGCCGTCACTCATCAGGGTGATCTGGGCCAGGTCTTCCACTCCGTGGTCACGCAGGTGGTTCACCGCGATGCGGATCTGCTGCAGCGAGACACCGGTGTCCAGAAGGCGCTTGACCACCTTGAGCACGAGCACGTCGCGGAAGCTGTAGAGCCGTTGCGTACCCGAGCCGGTCGCGTTGCGGACGGTCGGCTGCACCAACCCGGTGCGGGCCCAGTAGTCGAGCTGGCGGTAGGTGATTCCCGCAGCACGGCAGGCGATCGGACCGCGGTAACCGGCCTCCTCGTCGAGCTCGGGCAGGTCGTCGGTGAAGAGCATGCCCTGCGCCTGCGCGACGACGTGACCGGGCACAGCATCTCGCTCGCTACGCTCGCTCACGGCGGCTCCATTCAACGTTCCTAGTCCGGCACGCTGGTCCGAGGGAGACGGATCGCAGCGGGAGAACTACACCGGGGTCGTTTCATTTGAACCGTAGGCTGCGCACCCGGCGTCGTCAACGAGGCGGCATCCGAGGGGGGCGGCGTGTCGGCAGATCACCCCTCTTTCGGACCAATCGGAACACCCCGACACCCGCCGGTGTCCTGGCCGAGACCTCTTCGGTACCGCCTCGGCAGGGGTGGCGCGTTGACACGGAACCGACGCTGCCGCTGCCCGCCGCAGCGGTGAAGCCGGACCGCTCAGGAGTTCTCGGAGCCCTGTCCACCTTCGCCGAAGTCTTCCGGCGAGATGTTGTCGAGGAACTCGCGGAACTTCTCCACCTCGTCCTCGTCCTCGTCGGGCACCGAGACGCCACCGGCCTCCAGCACCTCTTCCGCCCCTACGATCGGGCAGCCGACGCGCAGCGCCAGTGCGATCGCGTCGGACGACCGGGAGCTCACGGTCAGCCCTCCGTCGAAGACCAGCTCGGCGTGGAAGACGTTCTCCTTCAGGGCGACGATGCGCACCTCGGAGAGCCGCCGGCCGAGGGCCTCGATCACGTCTTTCATCAGGTCGTGCGTCAGTGGTCGCGGTGGCACCAGCCCCTGCTGGGCGTTCGCGATCGCATTCGCCTCAGGCGCCCCGACCCAGATCGGGAGATAGCGATCCCCGTCCCGCTCCTTGAGCAGCACGATCGGGTTGTTCGAGGGAACCTCGACCCTGACACCAACCACATCAAGCTCCCGCACCCCGCAAACGTACCCCGGCGCCGCGCGGCGCGGCGACCGAGAGACGTTTTCGGTGAAATTAGAGCCATGGGAGGCTCAGGACTGGCCGCGCTCCAGCGCCGCCTTCAGCAGCGCCGCGTGCAGCTGCACGGTCAGGCTGGACAGCTCCTGCGCCACGTCGTCGGCCCGGGCCCCGGAACCGTCGCCCCGGGCCCGGATCGGGTTCGTCACCTGCTCGATCAGCCCGGCCTCACGGTCGGCGGTCGTGCGGAAGGCCCGCAGGTGACGGGGCTCGATCCCGAACACGGCCAGTTCACCCGCCGTGCGGGCCACCGCGATCGCGTCCGCGTCGAACTGCCCGGAGGGCCGGGGCGTGACCAGACCGTGCGCCTGCAGTGCCGTCAGCATGTCGTCGTCGATCTCGGCCGCCAACAGGACCTGGGCCCGGCTGAACCGGCGCTGCGGTTGCGGCCGGGGTTCCTCGGGCACCACCTCGACCAGTCGTGGCGCGAACGAGCCCTGGGCCACACCCGCACCGAACCGGCCGACCGGTGGCTCCAGACCCGCATCCACGGCGTCGAGGTGTTCGCGGATCACCCGCAGCGGCATGTAGTGGTCACGTTGCACCCCGAGCACGTACCGCAGGCGGTCGACGTGCCCGGGGGTGAACTTCCGGTACCCCGCAGCTGTGCGCTGAGGTTCGACCAGCCCCTGGTCCTCCAGATAACGGATCTTCGAGATCGAGATGTCAGGGAAGTCCTGCCGCAGCAGTTCCAGCACCGCTCCGATACTCATCGCCCGAGGGGCCGCCGCCCGGTCGGTCCGGCCTGCCGGATTGCCGGCCGGACCGCTCGCGCGGCCCCTCGCTGCCGCGCTCACCACGGCGGCTTCAGGGCGTACGGCGGCTGGGGTGGAAGACCAGCCGGTACTTGCCGATCTGGACCTCGTCGCCGTCCTTCAGCAGCGCCTCGTCGATCCGGTCGCCACCCACGTAGGTGCCGTTGAGGCTGCCGGCGTCGCGAACGTAGAAGCCGCCGTCCCGCCGGACGAACTCGGCGTGCTTGCGGGACACGGTGACGTCGTCCAGGAAGATGTCGCTGGCCGGCCGGCGACCGGCGCTGGTGCGCTCGGCGTTCAGCAGGAAGCGGGCCCCCGCGTTCGGCCCCCGCTGCACCACCAGCAGCGCCGAGGCCTCGGGCAGTGCATCGACCGCGGCCTGCTCCGCACCGGAGAGCCCCGTGGGCCGGTCGTCATCATTGCCGGTCAGCCCGGGCAGACCGGCAATGGAGATCGTCGTCTCGACCAGAGGGGTGGTGTCGTACTGCCCACTGCTGGCGCCCTCCGGCCCCTGACCGCTCAGGAACCTCGGTTCCGACATCTCGATCTCCTGTCTCGTGACATCTTGATTAGCGTAACCCTCACCTGTTGGTCGAGGCATGTGCGTCGTCCCCTGTCCCCCGTCGGTCTGCTCGGGAATCTCCGGGGAGACTTCCTGAACGACCGCGGGGCTCGCCTTGTGCCGGCGAACGCGAAACCCGAACGTGGCTAGTCCTCAGTCGAGCTGGGACTGGTACTCGGCCGCGCTGAGCAAACCCGTGAGGGCTGTCGCGTCCGGCACGGTGACCTCGAACATCCAGCCCTCGCCGTACGGGTCGGAATTGACCAGCTCAGGTGTGGTGTCGAGCGACTCGTTCCGCTGCGTCACCGTACCCGTCACCGGGGCGTACACGTCGCTCACGCTCTTGGTGGACTCCACCTCGCCGCACGTCGTGCCGGACTCCACCTGCGCGTCCTGGTCGGGCAGGGTGACATAGACGATGTCACCGAGCGCCTCCTGGGCGAACGCGGTGATGCCGACCCGGACGACATTGCCGTCGACCTTTACCCACTCATGGTCGGTGGTGTACTTCAGGTCGTCGGGGTACTCGAAATCGCTCACTGCGTCCTCATGGTCCTTTCTCAGTTCTCGGTACGGGGCACGGCGTAGGTCGGGCTGGTGACCTCTCGCACCGCGGACACGGTGAGATCTTGCCTGCGCGCAACCGTACCGCTAGCACCCACCTGGTGCAGCGTCTCCAGCACGCCACCGGGGATGTTCAGGGCAGACTCCATGGTGGCCGGATCACCGATGGCGACGATCCGGTAGGGCGGTGACTGCTCGACGCCGTCCGTGACGATGGCGCCGCCCGTGTCCGGGTCGGTGAAAGAGGTACTCGCCACCACTCTCACCTGCCCGAACTGGATCGCCTCGGCCCCCGCGTCCCGCAGTTCCTGCACAGTGTCGAGCAGCGTGGCCGAATCGACCAGAGCTTGCGGGTCCTCGATCTTGATCGTGATCCCCGGCCCCTGCGCCGGCTCGGTCCCCGCGAGGATTCCCAGCACACTCAGGCGCTCGCGGGTCGCCTTCTCCGCCGCGGCCGCCCGGTCGGTGCCGGACCGCAGGTCACTCTGGGTCTGCTCCAGGTCGCGGGCCTCGGCGTCGAGCCGTTCGCCCTGTCTGCTGACGTCGTCGAGGATGCGCACGAGCTCGCTCTGACTCAGCGACGAGAGGTCACCGGACTTCGTCTGGTTCGCCTGCACCACCAGCCCGAACCCGAGCGCCGCCAGCAGAAGGGCCGCCAGCAGCTGCCCCCTCGTCAGCCGGGTCAGTGGGGCCGGCCGGGCCCGTGGGCTGACCGGTTCCGGCTGCGCCGCGGATTCAGCATCGCTGCCGCGCAGCGGCTCCGAACCACCGCCCTCCGGCAGTGCGGATCCGGCGTCGGCCATGGCAGAGCCGGCCCGAACGGTGGACGGGGCCTGTGACGGCCGGGGGTCCTCACCCCGGGTCGGTGCGGGCTGAGTTGCGGGCTGAGTTGCGGGTTGAGTGGTGTCGGGGTCGGTAGGCCCGGTCCCCTGGGTGGCCCCCATGGTGGACGAAGTGCGCACCTCCCCGGGAGCCCTCTCGTCCCGAGCTCTACCGGACGAGGCGGCCGGGTCGGGTCGCACCGACCGTGCCGGCTGTCCGGGCTCCGGGCTTCCGGACACCGGCTGTCCGGGCTCCTGGTTCCTGGGCACCGAACTTCCGGACTCCGGGCTACCGGACACCGGACGTCCAGGCTCCTGGTTCCTGGGCACCGGACTTCCGGGCTCCGGGCTTGCGGACCGCGGTTCCTCGGCGGCCGGGTTTCCTGGCGCCAGGCGCCCCGAACCCGAGCTCCCGGACGAGTGCGACTGCGCGGGACGACGCCCGCCCGCGGGCCGGATCACCCGTGTCCGGCCGGCTGAAGGACGAAGCCCGGGACGAAGCTCTGGACGAAGCCCGGGGAGATCGGGGCCTTCGCGATCGGGCTCCGGGCGACCGGCCCCTGGGCGACCCGACTCCGGGCGGCTGAGCCCCGGGCCGTCCTGGGGGGCCGGCTCCCCGGACGCAGCGGACCGTTCCGGGTCGTCCTCGTTCACGCCGCTCTCCGCGTCCCTTCGGGTGGGGTCGGGTTCACCTGCCGCCACGGCCCCCGGGTCAGAGCCGGGCCGGGCCCGGCCTGCCGGGGTCGCGGGGGGCGCCGGGGTCGCGGGAGTCACGGGGATCGGTCGGGTGTCCTCGTGGTCCTGAGGGTCTTGCTGATTCTGGGTGTTCCCATCGTCGGTCGTCATCTCAGGCCTTGAAGATGTGCCGGCGGATCGCGGCCGCGTTGGAGAAGATCCGGATGCCCAGCACCACCACGACGCCGGTGGACAACTGCGCGCCGACACCCAGGTGGTCACCCAGGAACACGATCAGCGCGGCCACGACCACGTTGGACAGGAACGACACGATGAAGACCCGGTCGTCGAAGATGCCGTCGAGCAGGGCCCGCACACCGCCGAACACCGCGTCCAGCGCCGCCACCACGGCGATCGGGAGGTAGGGCTGCAACCAGAGCGGGACCTCGGGCTGCAGCACGAGGCCGGCCACCACCCCGATGAGCAGACCGATCGCCGCGATCACGTGTGTCCTCCAGTGTCTGATGCTTCCGGTGCGGGGCTCTCTTCTACCGGGTCAGCCTTCCGCAGCACGAACTGACCGGCCCCGGGCAGGGTCAGGTCGTCTGCCCGGGCGATGTCGACCTTGATGCCGTTGTTGTCACGCAGTGACTGCACGTACGGCCCGGCCGGGCCCTCGGCGAAGCCGGTCTGCAGCTTCGCCTGGTCACCGATCACCGACACGACGTACGGCGGCACGAGTGGACGGAAGTCGACGAGGATGGCCTCGCCGGCCGAGCGGATCGCCGACACGGCTGTCAGTCGCTCACCGTTGATCGAGATCGCCTCGGCCCCGGCGGCCCACAGCCCGTTGACCACCACCTGCACGTCGGCGTCGAGCACCACGCCCTCGTAGTAGTCGGTGTCGGAACGGGGGTCGCCGCCGACCTCCTCGCGGCCGGGCGCGTCGTCGAGCGTGACCGTCAGGCCCTTGCCACCGACCGCGATCTCCCCGGTCAGGGCCCCGAGGTCGCGCACCTGCCGGCTGAGGGCCGCGCCCCGGGTACCGAGCAGCGCCTGCTGCGACGCCGTGATCGAGGCGGACAGGTCGGCGTTGCGCTGCTCCTGCTGGTCGACCGCATCGCCGCGACGCTCGATCTCCTGCCGCAGCTCCTGGCTGACCTTCTCCGACTCACGCTGCGGCACCCGGATCGAGCCGACCGCCACGACGAACCCGGCGCCCGCGACGATCGAGAGCACCAGCGTCAGGGCGGTGCGCACCCGGGTACGTGGGTGCGGGTGCGACGCCGCCGCCGCGTAGCCGGGATCGAGCGGCCGCTCCATCACCTCACGCAGCAGCGTCATCGAGGCGTCGAGCGGCCGGGAGGGAGTGGCCGTCATCCGGCGGTCTTTCCAGCGGTCTTGCCGGCAGTCTTTCCGGCATTGCGGCCCGGAGCGGTAGCGGCTGACGAACTGCCGGGCGGACGCGTGCGCAGCCGGTCGCGGCGGGCCAGCACGGCGGACGCCTGACGCAGGTACAGCAGGGCCGACCACCAGTACAGCGACGTGCCCCACCAGGCGAAGGCCCAGCCGACGGGCTGCGCGACATCGGCGACCCGGCCGTCGACGTCACCGAGCAGCAGCAGGGGGAAGGCGTAGAGCAGGCAGGCGGTGGCGGCCTTGCCGAGGAAGCTGACCTCCAGCGGGCGCCGCTCGTCGGCCGTCATCAGCAGCAGTGAGCCGACGAGTACCGCGTCGCGGGCGATCAGCAGCAGCACCAGCCACCACGGGATCACCTCACGGTAGGCCAGGCCCAGCAGGGTGGTGAGGATGTAGAGACGGTCGGCGATCGGGTCGAGCATCTGCCCGAGCCGGGTGGTCTGCCCCCAGCGCCGCGCCAGCGTGCCGTCGAGGTAGTCGGTGAAACCACTGACCACGAGCACGGCGATCGCCCAGCCGACATGGCCGGTCACGATCAGCACGGCGAACACCGGAACGAGCATCAGACGGCCGAAACTGAGCAGGTTAGGGATGTTGAGCACCCGTGCGCCGCCCACCGGGTTCTCTCCCACCTGTAGTTCCTCCTCCGACGATCTCCCCCGGTCACACACCCGCAAGGCCGACATCACCTCGAAGATCTGCGCGGCACAGCCTACGGGCAGGCACCGACAGCCTTGGGCAAGGGAGGGGCCGCCCGGCCCGGCCGATCGCCAACTGTTGCCCACCGCGGTCAGGCCGCTACCACACCGCACCCGCCCGCATACCCGGAAGTCCGCGCGGAAACGGCCGGGGTGACCCGCGTCCGGTATAAAACTCTTTCGGGTTTATCGGGCATCGGACCGCATTCACTCCTTATGCTGTGTTCGAAGCTGCACTCGGTGTAACCGGCCAGGGCGAGGGAGGGCAGCGTGGGCTCGATACCTGGCCGTTCGATACCTGATGCCCTCTCCCCCGCGGTCACCGACGGCCCTCCCGGCAGCGCCCCCTTGCCGGGGTTGAATCAGGCGGGCGTGAACCCGTCGGGCGTGACCAGGTTCGGCCTGCCGGTCACCGGCATCGTCACGATCGTCGGGATGGCCCTCGCCGGTCTCACCGTCATCTCCCTCACCGGCCTGCTCGACGACTTCGCCGACCACACGCTCGACGACGTGAACCGGGTGCTCGCCGGCGGCCTGGCCACGGGCTGCCTGTTGCACACCTGGCGCCCCGCAGCCCGTGGCCCGGCCGGCGACCGTAACTGGCGCCTCCTGCTGGCCGGCGGCACGGGTATCTGGACCACGACCCAGCTGATCGGTCACCACGTCGGCTCCCCCGCCCTGGCCGACGCCGGCCGGCTGGTTCTGCCCGTGCTCGCCCTGCCCGCACTCGCCCTGCCCGCACTCGGCCTCCCCGCACTGGTCCTCCCCGCGCTCCGGACCGCGCCGTCCCGTCGGTCCACGCTCCGTCGGTCGTCGCACCGTCCCTCGCCGCACCGCCACCGGCCGGCCGAGAAGGCTGGCCGCCCGTTCGCCCAGGTCGTGTTCGCGCTCGACACGATCGTCGTGATCGGCTCGCTGTTCCTGCTCTTCTGGGTCACCTCGCTGCGCTCCGCGGTCCGGGAGGGCGCCCTCCAACTCACCGCCTCGCTGGCCGACCTCGCGCTCGTCGTGCTGGTGCTCCTGATCGCCCTCTTCCGCACCCCTGACCGTGCCCGTTCCCGGGACCACGCTCCGGACCACACCCCGGCACCGGCCCTGCTCGGCTTCGGGCTGGTGGCCGTCGCGGTGGCCGACAGTCACGCGGGCCGCCCCGCCACCCCCGTGGCGCAGACCCTGATCGACCTGACCGTTCTCGCCGGCTTGGTTCTCGTCGCCGGCGGGGCCCTCACCGATACCCGTCCACGCCACCCCGGGAACCCGCCCGGCACAACGCCCAGCAAAACGCCCAGCACAACACCCGGCACCGCGCCCCTGGACCGTCTCTTCCACCGGCTGCCCTACCTGCCACTGACACTCGCCTCCTTCCTGGTGGCCGGGCAGCTGTTGACCCGGTCGACTCTCGATCCGGTCGAGACCGCCCTGGCCACCGCTCTGGTGGTGGCCGTCGTGCTGCGGCAGCTGTCCACCGGGCTGGACAACGTCCGTCTGGTGGCCGAGTTGCGTGAGAGCCAGGATCGGCTGCGCGCCCAGGCCTTCCACGATTCCCTCACCGGTCTCCCCAATCGCGCGCTGTTCGATCAGCGACTGCGCCATGCCATCCGGGGCGGGCGGCCCCTCGGTCTGCTCTTCTGCGATCTCGACGACTTCAAGGCGGTGAACGACCGCCTCGGCCACACCGTCGGCGACGACCTGCTGCGCGCGGTGGGCGACCGGCTGCGAGACTGTGTGGGCCCCGGTGACACGGTCGCCCGGCTGGGCGGCGACGAGTTCGCCGTCCTGATGGAAGACGCCACCGAGGGGCCCGACGTGATCGGGCGCCGGATCCTCGCGTCGGTCGGAAAACCTTTTCAGCTCACGCATCACGGCCAGGAGGCACGGGTGCGGGTCGGGGCCAGCGTCGGAGTCGCCGTGCTGGACCGGGTGGCCCCCGACGCATCCCCCGAAAGTCTGCTCGCGGGCGTCGACCAAGCGATGTACGCGGCCAAGAGACGAGGCAAGAACCAGTTGGTCACCTTCCGCACCGGTTCCGGCGATCGCACCGGCCAGGACCGTTACCTGCCCCTGTTCGACCCGGCGGCACCTCCGGAACAGACCGTCCCGGAACAACAACGAGCGCAGGACGCGGCACCGCCGCCACCGGTCGGCTCACCGGCTCCCCCTCCCGGGCTGCCCCGCGTGATGGACCCGCAGACCGGGCCGATCCCCCGCCCCGGGTCCCGTCCGGTGACCGGCGGGCTGACCACCCCGGCCGCCGTCTACCGCGCGTCCGGCCAGGCCCGGCCGGAGCCGCCCAGGCCGGTGCCCTCGCCGGAAGACGCGAAGGAGGCGGAGAAGGAGAAACTCGTCGCCGCCACGCAACGCGACACCGAGCGCTGGATGGCCGAGTACGAGGAGTCCGAGCGCCGCGCGTCCGAACGGAATGCCGCGCAGATGCGTGCTTTCGAGGCGCTACAGATCGAGGCCGAAGTGCGCGCCGGCACCCGGCCGGAGGCCGAGATCATCCCGTTCAGCCGGGCCACCGAACTGAAGCAGAAAGCGAGACCGAGCGCCGGAGCGATCGCCTCGTCCTCTGTTGATGCTGTTGATCCTGACGATCCAGATGGCCCGACCGACGACACCCTGGAGCGC
Source organism: Kineosporia sp. NBRC 101731 (assembly GCF_030269305.1). NCBI lineage: Bacteria > Bacillati > Actinomycetota > Actinomycetes > Kineosporiales > Kineosporiaceae > Kineosporia > Kineosporia sp. NBRC 101731. Next base: position 64,108 of record NZ_BSTC01000023.1, on the reverse strand, counting down.
GCCGAACAGCTGGCCACGCTCTCGCTCGACCACATCGACGTGCTGTACCGCCCGGTGATCGACCTGAAGACCGGTAAACTGCAAGCTCTCTCGTCAACGGTGCGGTGGCGCCACCCGGTGCACGGCCTGATGACCCCGGACTCACTGATGGCCGCCGCCGAGCACGCCGGTCTCCGAAGAGCGCTGGAAGAGCGCCTCTTCGACGCGATCTGCCACGACATCGCCCTGCTGCGCAAGGCCCCGGCCTGGGACACCCTCACCGCCCACGTGCCGCTGAACGCGTCGTACATCACCGACGAGCGCCTCGCGATCGTGGTCGAGCGCACCCTGCGACGCCACGAACTGCCCGGCCGAGCCCTGGTGCTGCACCTCACCGAGACCCGCCCGGTGAACGACCTGCCCGCTGCGGCCGGCATTCTCGGCCGCATCACCGATCTCGGCGTGGGCATCGGCCTGGACGCATTCGGCTCGGGTCCGAGCGGGCTGGGTCTCCTGACCCACCTGCCCATCGGCTCGATCGTGCTGGACGAGTCGCTGACCACGGCCGATCCGCAGAGCCGGGCCGCCCGGGTGCTGGCCGGCACGATCGCCATGACCCCGGGCCTGGATCTGCTCCTGATCGCCGACGGCGTCGATCACCAGGAGCAGGCCGACCGGCTGGGTGGCCTGGGAGTACACCAGGGCCAGGGGCCGCTCTACGGGCAGCCGGTGCCGCTGCCGGAGCTCGACCTCCGGCGGCTACCGACGACCCCGGCCTGACAGACCCTGCCCGACACGCATGGTGGACGTCTGTGCGCACGTACGCACAGACGTCCACCCTGCGGTGTTTGTCAGTCTCCCTTGACGTTCAGGATCTGGTGCAGCGTGTGCTGCACCTCGACCAGGTCGGCGGCGTCGGCCATCACCTGGTCGATGTCCTTGTACGCTGCCGGGATCTCGTCGATGAACGCGTCCGTGTCCCGGTACTCGATGCCCTTCATCGCGACCCGCAGGTCGTCGATGCTGAACTTCTTCCGGGCCGCGGTACGGGAGAAGTTCCGGCCCGCACCGTGCGGCGAGGAGTTGAGCGAGAGCTTGTTGCCCTTGCCCGTCACCACGTAGCTGGCCGTGCCCATCGACCCCGGGATCAGGCCCGGCCGGCCCTCGTCGGCCTGGATCGCACCCTTCCGGCTGATCCAGAGGTTCTTGCCGTAGTGGTTCTCCTGCTGCGTGAAATTGTGATGGCAGTTGATCAGCTCGAGGTCCTGCACCGGCTCACCCATGAAGTCGGCGACGCACAGCATCAGCCGGTGCATCATCTCCTCCCGGTTGGCCAGCGCGAAGTCCTGCGCCCAGCGCATCTGGTTGATGTACGACCAGAACTCGTCCGTGTCCTGCACCAGGTAGGCCAGGTCGAGGTCGGGCAGGATGATGTGCCACTTCTCCATCTGGGCCCGGGCCACCTTGATGTGCTTCTGCGCGATCAGGTTTCCCACGCCCCGCGAACCCGAGTGCAGGAACAGCCAGACGGTTCCGGTCTCGTCCGCCGTCACCTCGATGAAGTGGTTACCCGACCCGAGGCTACCCAGCTGCCGCTTCCACTTCCCGGTGTAGGAGGTGGGATCGAAACCAGCCTTCTCGGCCTTCGTCTCCAGCACCGTCAGACGCTCCGCGACCACCGGCTCGACCGTGCGCGCCTCGGTGTTGTAACCGCCTGCCGACAGTGGTATCTCGCGCTCGATCGCGATCCGTAGCACACTCAGGTCGCCCTGGGCCCGGATCTGGTCCTCGCTCCACTGCGTGCGCACCGCGATCATGCCGCAGCCGATGTCCACCCCGACGGCGGCCGGGATGATCGCCCGGTCGGTCGGGATGACCGAGCCGACGGTCGCCCCCTTGCCCAGGTGGGCGTCGGGCATCAACGCGAGATGCGGGAAGATGAAGGGCATCTGGGAGGCGCGGACGGCTTGCTCCCGCGTCTTCTCCTCCAGGATGCTCGCCCAGTTGAAGATCTTCTCTCCCAGACGCTGCACTGTCACCTTGCCACCTCCCAGTCATGTCTCACCCCAGCGGTAAGTTCGGGTCGAGCATGACGTGCAGGTCAGGTAACGGTCCAGTCATTTACACCCCGGCAGCCCCAGCGAGTTCATAGGATCCCGAACGTGAAGAAATCAGGCATCTTTGCCGTACTGCTGGCCGCCACCGCCGTCGTGGCCCCCGCCACCCCGGCCGGTGCGGCCACCTGCACCGTCGCCCCCACGCAGGCTGTCGTGTCGGACGAGCCGCATCAGGTCACGTTCACGGTTTCCGGCGCCAAGGACTGGAAATTGCAGTCGGTTTCGGCCGGATCGATCTCGGCGGGCCTTCAGCTGAAGGTCACCGACGAGGCCCCGGTACGGGTCTTCGACCGGGAAGACTTCCGCAACCGCGACGCGGGCCAGCACACCGTCCGTGTCACCCGGGACGGGAGCAGGTGCAACGCCACGTTCCGGGTGCTACGGGACTCGATCATCGGGGTGGACGCGTACCAGGAGGGCACGGGGCGGCTCGTCTACGGACGGCTGTACCGGGTGAGCCTCAACCCGCAGGACCTGGTCTGGGGTCCCGTCGCCCAGCAGAAGATCACCATCCAGTACAAGGCCCTGAGCACCGGGAAATGGGTGAGCGCGGGCACGGCCACCACCGACGCGGCCGGGAAGTTCCAGCTGCTCAAGAAGAAGATCGGCAAGCGCACCTGGCGGGCCGTGTACGCGGGCACGTCGACGACGGTGAAGGCCTCGGAGACCACCGTGGGCTGATCACCGTTCGGCGCTTCATCCGGTTGTGACCGTTAGGTGCTGGTGGCGGAAATGAGGCAGGGCGAAGGTGGCGCCCTGCCTCTACCTCTCTGCACGCTTCTCACGCTCGAGGAGTCCGATGTCCGACAGCACGCCCAGCGATGACGAATCCGTCCTCGCCAGCCTCGGCTACAAGCAGGAGCTGCACCGTTCCTGGTCCGGCTTCTCGAACTTCGCCATCTCGTTCAGCATCATCTCTATCCTGGCCGGGTGCTTCACCACCTTCGGCCAGGCCTGGAACAACGGTGGCCCGATCGCCATCTCCCTCGGCTGGCCGGTGATCTCGGCCTTCATCCTGATCATCGGTCTCTGCATGGCCGAGCTGGTGTCGGCCTACCCGACGTCCGGCGGGATCTACTGGTGGGCGGCCAAACTCGGCGGGGCCAAGGCCGGTTACTACACCGGCTGGCTGAACCTCGTCGGGCTGGTCGCGATCCTGGCGTCGGTCGCGTACGGCGCCGCGATCTACCTGAACACGTTCATCGACCTGTTCTCCGACGGGTACGCCACCGGCTTCCTCGGGGGCAACTACCTCTACCAGCAGTTCTTCTGGTTCGCCGCGCTGATGCTGCTGATCACGGCGGTGAACATCTTCAGCTCGCACCTGCTGGCCGTCATCAACAACGTGTCGGTCTGGTGGCACGTGTTCGGTGCGCTGATCGTGGTGCTCGTGCTGGTGTTCGGGCCGGACTCGCACCAGAGCCTGTCGTTCGTGTTCACCGAGCGCATCAACAACGCCGGCATCGGTGGGGACGGTGACGTCACCTTCTGGTTCTACGTGCTGCCGCTGGGCTTCTTGCTCACGCAGTACACGATCACCGGGTACGACGCCTCGGCCCACCTCTCCGAAGAGACCCAGGGAGCGGCGAACGCCGCGGCCAAGGGCATCTGGCAGTCGATCCTGTACTCCGCGATCGGTGGCTGGATCCTCCTGCTGGCCTTCCTCTTCGCGGCGACCGAGACCGACGTCATCAATTCGTTCGATCCGGAGGTGAACCCGTACGGCGGCGGCAGCGTGCTGTCGGTGCTGGCCACCTCGCTCTCCCCGGCCCTGTTCAAGCTGGTCGTGTTCATCAGCATGAGCGGCCAGATCTACTGCTCGACGGCCTGCATGACCTCGACCTCGCGGATGCTGTTCGCGTTCAGCCGCGACCGGGCCGTCCCGGGCTCGGGCCTGTGGTCGAAGGTCGACGCCAAGGGAGTGCCGCGCAACGCCGTTCTGGCTGGGGCCGGTGCGGCCGTGGTGTTGACCCTGCCCGCACTGTACGAGAGCCCGTCCGGGGCCCCCACCGCCTTCTACGCCGTGGTCTCGATCGGCGTGATCGGCCTGTACCTGGCCTTCGCCATCCCGATCTACCTGCGCTGGAAGGCCGGCGACGGGTGGCAGCCGGGTCCGTGGACCCTGGGTTCGAAGTACCGCTGGATGAGCCTGCTCGCGGTCGCCGAGATCGCCGTGACCTCGGTGTACTTCGTGCTGCCATTCTCACCGGACGGCTGGCCAGGTGACGGCTTCACCTGGACGGCCGTCAACTACGCGCCCATCGTGCTCGTCGCCCTGCTGCTCGCCCTGTTCATCGGCTGGCACGTCTCGGTCAAGCACTGGTTCACCGGGCCGCGCAGCAACGTCGACCTCCCGGACCGGAAGATCGAGGCCCCGGCGGTGACCGAGACCGACGTCTGACCGGTGACGGCTGCCGTGTCAGCGTGCCCGACGCGGCAGCCGTCCAACCAGCCTTCCGACCAACAAGGGGACGCAGGCGAAGACGGCCAGCCCCATGACCGTGAAGTAGAGACCGGCGGTCGGCAGCAACACCCCGCCGATGAACGGCCCCGCGAAGAAACCGAGGTAACGGATCTCGGCCACGCCGAAATAGGTGCCCTTGCGGTCGTCGTCGGCCAGTTCGTGCACGGCGATGTCGGGCAGCGGCAGCAGCACTCCCTCGCCGAGCGTCCAGAGCACGATGCCGAGGTAGAGAAGGGGCAGGCCCAGCGAGGCACTGGCCCAGAAACACCCGAACGCCAGGGCGAAACCGAGGCACCCGGCCAGGACCAGCCGCGCCCGGGGCATCCGGTCGGACAGCCACGCGATCGGCATCTGGAACACCAGGGCCAGCACGGCATTGGCAATGAACAGCCCGGCGAACAGGTGCGCCGCCCGATCACCCCATTCCCGGGCCATGAACAGCGGGATCATCGAATCCAGCTGGGAGAAGACGAAGAAGATGACGATGCCGGCGCCACTGGCCGCCAGCAGCCGCCGGTCGCGCAGCGCCTCCCGCAGCGGGAATCGGCCGCCGGTGGTGGCCCGCGCGGTCTCCAGCGCCGTCAGCCGGGCCCGGAACAGCAGGACGAACACCAGGTACGCGGTGTAGAACACCGCCGGGACCGCGAAGAACGCGGTGATACTGGTCGTGTAGAGCACCCCGCCGATGGCCGGCCCGACGATCGCACCGGCGCAGAGCACCATGTACCGCACCCGGAAGATCCGCCCGTCCGGATCCGCCGCCAGCGACATCAGTTTCTTGCCGCCGGGTTCCACGAGCAGCCGCGCAGCGCCCAGCCCGAGCAGGAGGGCCACGATCGCACCGGTGGCGGACGCCTGGGTCAGGCCCGCGTAGATCAGGACATAACCGATCAATCCGAGCAGCATCAGCGGGACGGCGCCGAACCGGTCGATCAGCAGCCCCCCGAGCATCCCGCCGACCGAGGCGATCAGGGCGATGCCGCCGACCACCCCACCGATGACGACCGCGGACAGATCCGTGGCGGTGTCCAGATAGAGCGAGGCGAAGGGCAGTGCGGAGAAGAAGGCGATGGCGTTCAGCAAGGAGCCGGCGGTCAGCAGCCACTGGATCCCGTCGAGCTTCCACAGGGGTGCGGGCGCCGGGGTGAGCTCGCCCAAGACATGTTCCTTCCACCGCTGCGCCGACACTTCCTGGGCCATGCTAATCACCGTGATGCCCCGAAGCCTGCGCCGCCCCAGCGCGATCCCCCGCGGCTACGACCAGGTCGATCCGCGCACGGCCACCCGCGTGCCCCTCGGGCACGAGCTGTCCGGCACCAACCCGGTGTTCGACGGCGACCCACCCTTCGCAGCACGAGTGTTCGCCACGGTGCCCGAGGCCGGCTATCTGGTCGAGCAGATCACCAGCCTGGGAACCCATCTGGGCACCCACATCGACGCCCCCGCCCACTTCGTCCCGGGCGGCGCACGGCTCAGCGACCTGGACGAGTCGTGGACACTCATGCCGCTGGCGGTGTTCGATGCCCCCGAGCCCGGTCGTTCGATCATGATGGACGACGTGCGCACCTGGGAGCGCCGCTGCGGTCCGATTCCTCCCGGGGCCTGCGTAGTGCTCCGGACCGGCCACGCCCAGCGCTTCGGCTCCCCCGAATACAGCCTTCAGGCGGCCAGTTTCAGCGCCGACGTGGTCTCCTGGCTGTTCCGGGCGCGGCGTGTCCGAGGGCTGGGCAGCGACACCTTCGGCCCCGACACCGACTCGTCGTTCACTGCCACCCAGGCTGCGCTGAAAGCGGGCGGAGTGGTCCTGGCCAACCTCGGCCCCGGCCTGAACCGGATGCGGACACGCGGCGACTGGATATCGGCCAACGCCCCCCGCCCGGCATTCTCCGGATTTCCGCTCGGAGTAACGGGTTTCACTATCCCGACAGCCGTTCGCCGGCCTCCCCGAGCAGACCCCGCAACCGCCTCACCTCGTCCACCAACCGAGGCACCGCCTCACGAGCCATCGCGATGAAAGCCGCGTTCTCGTCCCACTGCCCATCCGCACTATCCACGTACCGCGGATGCTGGACCAACGTGGCCGCGACCATCTCGCCGTTCTCGTAATCCGGCCACCTCTCCCCCTTGCCAGTGTCCGGAACCGTACTGACCGCAACCAGATTCATCGCGGAGTCGTCATCCAGGAACCGGACGAACCACGGACCGGGAGTGGCTACCGAAGCCAGCACCTCGATCTCTTCGAGCTCAGAATCGTCCAGAGGAACAGTCATGCTCCGCCTCGCTCCCAATCTGCCCCAGGCCTTCCGCATCGCTCAGACCTGCCCGAAGCCCGGATCCGACCAACCAGAACATCGCGGCTCGGCTCCGGGGCGAGAGCCTGTCCACACGCCCCACCGAAGTAGCAATGAAGGTGTCGTACTTCATTTCACTTCTCGGACGACGTTCCGGTTCGGATCCAGAGGGGAAGAAACAAGCTTCAGGAAGCGATCGGCGCCATACTCGGCGATGAGCCGTAGCTCCGAGCCATGAAGGGGATACGCACCGAGCATCTCGATCGGCCGGCCCGCGACATCGGCGAGACCTGGATAGTGGCCCGCCGCAGGCGCGAAGAGCAAGCCATTCATTCTGCTGTCCCTGGCCCACGGCTCCCGGTATTCGAGCGTGCGGCCCTCGGCGAAGGGAAGTCGTCCTCGCAGCACGCTCACCACCCGCGCAGGTACGAAGCCCCAATCCGGGTCTTCGGAACGAACCACGAGAGCGATTTCCCGGCTACGGCCCTGCTCACCGGAGATCTGCGACAGACCGTAGCTGAATGCGGTCGTCCAACCGGCTTCCGGGGCCCGCGTAAAGATCACCGCGAAGACCGGTCCATGCTCAGGGACATCGGCCTGTACCTCGTGGACGACGGCAGACCTACCGATGAGCACCTGAAGTGTTTCCACGTACTCGATGAGCCCACGCGTCCGAGGAAGGCCGAGCAGATGGTGAACCGGTCGGCCGACTCCCGCGACGGTGGCATCGATCTTCGGAGCCGGAACACCCGTGACCACGGAAGGTCTGGCGTCCAGACGGAGCTCGTCCCGGCCGGGATAATCCTCAATGACGATGGCCTGTATCTCCGAGCCGATCGCCGGGAACTCGTCGGCCATCAGACGACGCCCGTCCACGATCAGCCCGGCATCGATGAAGGCCCGCACCACCGGCTGAAGCAATGCGACCTCCACGTCAATACCGTGACGATCGCGATGCGCCACCACCGTGCCGTGAAGAAACTTGCCTCGGGGCAGAGATACCAATCCTAAACGTCGCCTTCCGTCTCTCGGCGCAAGCTCCGTCCAATTTCCACATCGGCAGCCAGGCAACTACCACGAAAGGGACGCCGGGCATCATCCAAGATCACGACGCCCACCTGGTCACCGACCGACAATCCTTCGCAACCTTTAGTGACGTCTATCAGGATGTTTTCTCCGTCCGCTGTCTTGGCCAATACTCCCCAAGGCAGGATCTCTACCGCCGTTGCCGTGTACTCGTGGTGCAGCAGCACTACCAATGTTGGGCCACCTCCGGTCGTCTTCCTGCGATCAAGGAAGGACGAGGATGGCGAAATTACCAGTCCTGCGAGCGATATTGTGAGTGCATCGTGTGCAATATCGCTTTTCACTGCCTCGACGATGGATCGACCGGGGACGGGTGGGCGCCCATCGTCGCCTGCGGCCGGGCGAACCAATAGCCCTGGGCCGAGTCGCAGCCCACGCGTTGCAGGGCGGGGACCTGGTCCTCGCGTTCGACACCCTCGGCGATGACGTTGAGACCAAAGGCGTGGGCGGCGCGGACGACGAGTTCGACCAGCTCGGCGGCGCCCGGACGGCTGGAGGCCACGAGGCTCCTGTCGATCTTCAGGGTGTCCGCGTTCAGGTACTGCAACTGACCGATCGAGGTGTAGCCGGTGCCGAAGTCGTCGATGCTGATCTTCACCCCCAGCTCCCGTAACGCCCGCAGGTGCGGGGCGGCCGCCGGCTCGTCGAGCAGCACGGTCTCGGTGATCTCCAGGACGAGCCGTTCCGGGCGCAGGTGCGCCGTCAGCAAGGCGTTCTTCACGTCCGGCACGATGCTCGCACTGGCCAGGTGGCGACCCGAGATGTTCACCGCGACCGTGAGGTCGTCCTCTGCGCCCGCTTCTCCCTCCGCGAGCCAGTGGGCGAACTGGCGGGTGGCCTCGTCCAGGACCCAGCGGCCCAGATGACAGATCAGGGTGGACTGCTCGGCCGTGGGGATGAAGGCGTCCGGCATCACGAGGCCGTGCCCTGGACGTTCCCATCGCAGGAGCGCCTCGTATCCCTGCAGGGCGGCGGTGGCCATGTCCACGACGGGCTGGTAGTACAGCAGGAACTCGCCGGCGGGCAGGCCGTCACGGATGGCCTGCTCCAGCTCGGCCCGGTCGTGCAGCTGGCGGCGCAGGGACTCGTCGAAGACCTCGACCCGACCGCGACCGGAGGCCTTGGCCCGGTAGGCGGCGGCGTCGGCCTCGTGCAAGAACCCCGCGGCGTCGGTCCCGCCGTCCCGGTTGATGGCAACCCCGATACTGGCGCCGATCACCACACTCTGACCGGCCGCGTCCATCGGTGCCGAAATACTGGCCACCAGACGCTCCGCCAGGTCGATCAGGTCCCGCTCGGAAGCCAGTGACTCGATGAGCACCACGAACTCGTCACCGCCCAGCCGACCCACGGTGTCGCCGGCGCGGATGAGACGCTTCATCCGCACGGCGGTCTCGCGCAGAACATCGTCCCCGGCGCGGTGACCGTGGGTGTCGTTGACCGCCTTGAAGTGGTCCAGGTCGATGAACAGCAGGCCCACCAGTCCCCCGGAACGCTGACCTCGGTGCAGCCCGGCCTCGATCAGTTCCAGGGCACGCCCCCGGTTCGCCAGTTCGGTCAGCGAGTCGTGGGCGGCCTGGTGGGCGAGGTCGTCCTGCAGGCGCTCACGCTGCGCGGTGGAGACGACGACCTGCTGAATGGCCGCGTTCATGCGTATCACCACCAGGCTGAACAGCACGATGGACGCCAGGGCCACCGCCCACACGCTGGGAGAGATTCCCGAGAGCAACTGCACGATCAGTGTCACCGGGGCCAGCAGGACCGCGACGGTGAGCAGGGCCAGGCGCAGGCGTGTGAACGGCACCGCGTTCTGCTCACTCGGCTCGGACAGCTGACGCATCGAGGGATGCAGCGCGGCGGTCCCCCACAAGACGTAGGAACTCAGCCACAACAGGTCCAGGGCGCTGCTCTCGTAACCCGTGCTGGCGATGAGCACCGCGTACCCCGCGTCTGCCACCAGCAGCGCAGAAGCGGCGCCGACCAGCATGCGGAAGGCGGGAGTGCGGGCGCCGGGCACGATGACCAGGCGCATCAGCACGGCCAGGAGCAGGATGTCGGCCGCCGGGTAGGCCACGCCCACGAACCGTTCCAGCAGCGGCAGATCGGTGGCCCGGGCGATCGGGGCGGCCAGCACCACCCAGGACACCAGGGCCAGGCTCGCGGTCAGCACCCCGCTGTCGATCACCTCCGCCAGGTCACGCCGACGCTGCCGGGCCCGCAACAGAATCACGAAGCCCACGGACATCACCGGATAGGCCATCAGGTACGGAACGTCCGCCGGAGACGGGAATGCGTCAGTGTGGGCGACGTCTTCGTACCAGCTGAACAACGTGTCGGCGGCGACCCAGAGCAGCTGGCCGAACGCCATCGCCCACCAGGCCCGGGCCCGCAGCGGCCGGTGCAGGCGGATACCGACGGCGATGGCCACCACGCTGGACAGGCCCAGCACCCCGTACACGACGTCGCGGGGAATCCCTTCCGGGAAGAACAGATACACCGCAATGATCAGGAGACCGCTGCCGAGGTAGGCCTTCCAGTACCGGTCCATCCCAAGCTCGATCGGCATCACCGTCGCGACCATGAGCCCGTCCCGCCGCATCACCCGATCGGCTCGCCCCGGACCGGCACCGAACTACCCTTCGAGGCCTGAATCGCCCTATCGCATCCTGGCCGTTCTCGCCGTGGGTGTCCTTGAGATTCGGAAATTCGCCGGACAAAATGACCCCATGGCCCAAGGACGAAAACCCCAGCCCGTCCCGGTCCTGACCCTCACCGGGCACACCGCTTTCGTCACGAGTGTGGTCTTCAGCCCGGACGGCACCCTGCTGGCCAGCGCGTCCGGGGACCAGACGGTGAAACTGTGGGATGCGGCCACCGGGCAACTGCTGCACACCCTGGCCGCCAGTTCCCGGCTGTACGTGAGCAGTGTCGCGTTCAGCCCGGACGGTGGGCTGCTGGCTACCGCTTCGGCCGACAAGAAAGTGCGGGTGTGGAACCCGGCTACCGGCGGCCTGCTCGGGAGCAGGGGCGTGCGGACCCGGCAACCGTGGCAGGGCGCGGCCGAGGTCGCGTTCAGCCCACAGGGCACCCAGCTGGCAGCGGTCTGGGGCGACGGCTCGCTGCGGGTCTGGAAGGCCGCCGACTGGCGGTCACGGCCCTGGTGGCCCCGGTCGGACTTCGGCACCGTCGCCCATGGCAAGCCGACGCCCAAGCCCCAGCGCGGCAGCAACGTGGTGACGTTCAGCCCTGACGGCACCCAACTGGCGACCGGTGACCACGACGGCGGAGTCACCCTGTGGCCCTGGCCGTGGCCCGGCGGGCCGCCGCGCCGACTGCCGGGCCAGGGCTCCGTAACCACCGTGCTGTTCAGCCCGGACGGCCGACGGCTCGTCACGCTGAGACGGGGCGAGGCCACCGTGACCGTCTGGGATCCGGTCACCGACCAGCCCCGACCGGCTCTGAACGGCCATCAGGACCAGGTGAACGCGGCCGCGTTCCGGCCCGACGGCCGGCGGTTGGCCACCGGTTCCAACGACGAGACGGTGCGGGTGTGGGATCCGGTCACCGGCCGATCCCTGGTGACCCTGGCGGCTGACACCTGCTGGCAAACGGGGGTGGCGTTCAGCCCCGACGGCACCCGGTTGGCCACCGCCGGGGAAAACGGCACGATCAAGCTGTGGGACGCGACCGGCTGGTGAGCACCGCGGGTACAGGCCCCTGGTACCGGTCCGGCGCTGAACTACCCTTCGAGGCATGAATCGCCCATATCGCGTCCTGGTCGTTCTCGCCGTGGGTGTCCTGGCCGGGACTCTCGCCGCCTGCACGTCCGACGCGAAGCCGGTGGAGGGGCACGCCGGGCCGGCGGCGGTGACGGTGGCACCGGCCGCCGAGTTTCCGGCCACGGTCAAGACTTTCTACGGCGACATCACGATCGAGAAGCAGCCCGAGCGGGTGGTGGCGCTGGGGTACGGGGACGCGGACGCCCTGCTGGCGCTGGGGATCACCCCGGTCGCGATGAAGGGCTGGCAACAGTTCGGGAATCGGGGCAGCGGGCCGTGGGCGAACGAGCACCTGGATTCCACGCCGGAGCTCATTCCCAGCCAGCAGATGAACGCGGACGACGACGAGAGCCGGCTGGTCGCCCAGCTGAACCCTGACCTCATCATCGACACGGACCTCGACCGCGACCCGGAGCGTTACAAGAGCCTGACGAAGATCGCTCCGGTGATCAGCGCCCCGCAGGGCATGGGCGAGTTCGGCTCCCCCGACCTGGAGGAGCAGACCATGCTGGTCGCCCGGGCGATGGGGGTACCGCGGCAGGGTGAAGAATTACTGGACGACCTGAAGACGAGAGCGGTCTCGGTGGCCCGGGAGCATCCCGAGTTCGACGGGAAGACGATCTCTCTCGCGCAGAAGCTCGAGACCAGCTGGTTCGCCCAGATCTCCTCCATCGCCCGGATGCAGTTCTTTCTCGATCTGGGGTTCCGGGTGAACCCGGCGCTGGTCGACGAGGCGAACAAGACCAAGCTGGAAGACGTCACGGACATGCGCCTCACGCCCAAGAACTTCACGACCCTGGACGCCGACCTGATCGTCGTCGACGCGACCTACTCCGACAACCCCGACGCGGTCCCCCGCAACGGAGACGGGACGGTGACCAGGAGCGGGACCAAGGCGGTCACCAAGAACCAGCGCTTCGCCGCCCTTCCCGCCACCCGCGACGGCCGTTCCCTGGTCCTCCCCGCCGATCCCGATCTCCCGTACTGGGAGGCCCTCGACCGCCCCAGCCTGCTTTCGGGGAACTGGCTGCTCGACACCCTGGTACCGGACATCTCCCGGCGGCTCGACCGGTAACTCACCCGATCCGGATCGTCCGGGCCCACGCCGGTGGTCTTTTCGGGCGCCACTCACCGTCGTCGCCCAGCGCCGGTTCCGGCCCGAACACCCCGATGACGACCGGTACCTGCGGCGCGCTCTCCGGCCAGCCGGTGTGCCCGTCGGTGAGGATGACCAGAACGTCGGGGACGGGCCGGGCCGCCAGGGCCCGGCGGATACCCCGGCGCAGATCGGTGCCGCCGCCCCCGGCCAGGGTGATTTGCCGGGCCGAGGCCACCTGCTGCACCGTCTGCACGGCCGAATCACAGCTGTAGACGGTGACCCGGCGCCCGCCGGCCGCGCTGATGATGCCGGCGGTCTCGGCCAGGGCGGAGCCGAGCTCGTTGTCGCTGACCGAGCCGGAGGTGTCGATGACCACGGCCACCTCCGGGGTGGGCCGGGTCAGGGCGGGCAGCACAACCCGCCCGCCCAGGGCCGCCGACCGGCGCCCGGGCCGGTTGAAGGTGTGGTCGCCCGATCCGCCCCCGCTGCCCAGTCCCGCCCGCACCGCCGCCCCGAGAATCCGGTGCCAGTCCTGCTTCGGCCGGCCGACCTCGTCCGCCCATCGGCTCCAGCGACCGGGGGTACGGCCCCGGCCACGCTTGATCTGCTCGGCCGTGCGAATGCGGATCACCTCGGCCTCCGCCGGGCTGAGCGGGTGCCCGCCGACCGGGCCGAGGTCCCAGGGCGCATCCCCTCCGTGCGCCCCGGAACCGCAGTCGAGCCAGGCCAGGTAGCCGTTCACCACGGTGGCAGGCAGCTCTCGCAGATAACCCTCGAACGGTCGGCCCTCCGGCATCTCGAACTTTCTGGGTACGAGACTGCCTGCCGGTAGCCGGATTCCGCCGGGACCCGGCTGCCTCTGCTCGTCGTCGTTGATCTCGCAGTCCATCGCGATGTTCATCCGCAGGCGCTCTCGACCGGGGTTGTCCGCATCCAGCCACGAGCCTCCCGCCAGGGTCCTGGCGTAGGTCACGGACGGGTCGGGCGAGCCGCGCCCAGCCCGTGAACGCTCCCAGAGGTCGTCGCCCCGAGCATGGTGATCACGCAGCAGATGACTCACCTCGTGCACCCAGGCCCCGGCCAGTTCACCCACGTCACAGGTCTCCACGAACGAGGGCGAGACGTAGCAGCGCCAGTAGCGGTCCACCGCCATGGTGAAGAGCTGACGATCAGGGACGATGGTCATGGCGAACAGGGCACCGGCCAGATACGGATGGGCCTGGACGGCCAGAAGTCTGGCCGCCAGCAGCTTCTGGTGGTCCATCAGGAGGCACCCGCCTCTTCCCGCGACCGCGACAGCTTCACCAGACCGGGCAGGTCGGCCAGACCCCGCATCGTGGTCAGCTCCACCGGGGCGGGCCAGTTCGGTGCCCGCATCGCGGAGAGCTGCAACGCGCTCGCGGCCACCAGGTCGAGCGGTCGCACCTGCGCCACCCGGTCCAGTACCCGCCAGGCCGCGATCCACCGTTCCTGACTGCTGCGCCGCGACACCGCGTCGACCACCGACTGCAACACCGCCTGCACCCGGTCACCGCGCTCCGGAACGTCGAACGAATATGGCATCAGAAGAGCGTCTTCCGGGTCGGGAAGGTCCTGCCGATCCAGGTGGGCCAGCAGTTCCAGCGCAGCGCCGTCGCCGACCGTTCCGCGCAGCGCCACCGAGATCGTCTCCCGGTCGACCTCGCTCGCGTACCCGAAAGCCAGCAGCCGCAGCGCCATCTCCCAGGTCCGCGGCGACGGCCAGGCACCTCCTCGGCCGGCGTCGTCCTTCGGCAGGCGATGGGTGTAATCGGGGCGCACGGTGAGGAATCCGGCCACGGCCGCCCGGGCCCGGGCCACGGAGGCCTCCAGCCGGCCGGGATCCAGCTGCGGCGGGCTGATGTGCGGCCAGCAGCCCCCGAGCCCTCGGACCACCACGGCCGGGTCGTGGCGCCAGGGCAGGTGCACGAAACGGTTGGCCAGCGGCGGGGTCAGCGACCAGCCGTTGGCCGCGCACTCGGGCGGGTTCGCGGCGGCGACCACGCGGACCTGGTGGGGAAGGGCGAGGCTGCCCACCTTCCGCTCCAGCACCACCCGTAGCAGGGCCGCCTGCACGGCCGGGGTGGCGGAGGACAGCTCGTCGAGGAAGAGCAGGCCCCCGACCGGGTTCCGGTGCAGTCGCACGGCCCAGTCCGGCGGCGCCATCGGCACACCGTCCCGGGCCGGGTCCGCCCCGGGAACGGGCAGACCGTTGAAGTCGGTGGGGTCATGGACGCTCGCGACCACGGTCTCCAGCGGCAGACCGAGGTCGTCGGCCAGACGTTCCAGGGTCGCGGTCTTACCGATTCCCGGCGCGCCCCAGAGCAGTACGGGAAGATCGGCCTGAACGGCCAGGGCCATGGCGCTGAGGTAGGGATCGGTCCCGGGTTCACTGGAGGCTTCCCGGGTGAGGCGGATCAACGTATCGGCGGTCTTCATCTGCATCACCATTCGTCGTCTGAGGGTTCGCAGCACGCTCCCTTTCGAAGTTTCGGAAGGTAACGCCCGGTCAAGGGTTTGGTGTTATGGCGTCCACGGGGCGTCCGACCGGCCTCGGTCTCCCGGGCAACCGGAGAGGCCCGGAAGGTGCCGGAACCCTGGAGAGACAGGCCGTCGGGCGCCGGCCAGGTCAGGACCCCGGCCAGCGCCGAGCGATAGCGGGGAACAGCTGCGAAGCGTTCCTTCTCGACGACGTGGGCGTGCTCGAGCTCGGCGATGACCTGATGACATCCGAGAACCACCGCCCCCAGACCGATCAGGAACCGCTCGGCCTCGTCCTGACGGTCGTCGTGGTCCAGGGCCGTCCACCGGCCGTTCTCGCGGCGCACCCGGTGGGCACGCCCCCGGCAGTCGATCTGCACGGAATCCCCCGCCGCGACCGGATCACCACGAAAGGCCTGACGCACCAGCGGATGCAGCTGCATGGGAGTGGCCAGCCCGAGCCGGACCAGGTCGTGGTCGAGCGGCCGGCACCAGGCCGGCCGGGGCAGCACCGGCAACCGGGCCGCCGCCATCGCCGACGTGACGTACGCGTCGACTCCCGAGGCGTACGGTCCTTTTCGGCGTGGTTGCAGAACGATGGCCAGTCCGGCGCCCGGCCGCAGGGCCACCGTCTCCCGAAGGCCCAGCAACCGGGGAAGGTTCACCCGCAGATGACGCAGCATCCGCGATCCTTCGCCCGGATGCAGGTCGATCCCGGCCAGCCGCCAGGCCCCGGCGAAATCACCCGCATCCTGGGCCTGCACCACCGAGTCGGAATCTACTGTCAGCGAAGCATATTCACCCGACCGGTCGGCGTCCCACAGATACCGATGATGGACGATGCGCCACCGGTCGGCGCGTCGGCCCACCGGTGGCGGCTCCGCCAGTTCGAGCACCAGCCGCTCCCCCGCCGCCCAGTGCACGCCCGGCGTCCGCACGACCAGCGCTCCGGCGCCGGGGTATTCGGCGAGGATCAGCACCAGGCCCTTCTGCGGCCCGCCACCCGGAAGACTGCGCGGCAGATGCCACCGCAACAGGTCCGGCGCGAAACATCGCAGATCAGCCAGTATCTGACGATGAACGTCAGGCCCGTGCCGTTTCCGGATGTCGGCCAGGTCCAGCCGCACGTCAACCGCAGCGGCCGCACAAGCACGACGCCAGTCACCGGCGAGCCGATGCTCGGTAGCCGCATCCACCATGGTGGAAGGCACACCGGCCCGGCGGGCTTCGAGATGGGCCGTGGCCCAGATCGGGTCGAGGATCGCGGAACCAGCCGCGTCCGGGTCGCTCATCGAGCGGGGGAAATCTCGGCAATCACGAGAGGAAGGATCACGGGAGAATCATGAACCCTCGGGGCTGCTCAGCGCAACCCGACCAGAAAAAGAGGGGACGTCCACGGGTCGGTGCCCGCGAACGTCCCCTCTTCAGGGGTAGTTCAGTCGTTTCCGGATTCCATCGCCGCCTGGTCGAGCAGGACCACGTCGGTCTCCGCATCGCGGTTGCGGCTGATCCGCTCGGCGCCGCCCGGCTCCAGCTCGCCGACGATGCGGGCCTGGCCCTCGAGCTGGCCGAGACCGGCGAAGAGCTCGAGCTTCTGGCGGGAGTCGGCGATGTCGAGGTTGCGCATCGTCAGCTGGCCGATCCGGTCGACCGGGCCGAAGGCGGCGTCTTCGGTGCGCTCCATCGAGAGCCGGTCGGGGTGATAGCTCAGGTTCGGGCCGGCCGTGTTGACGATGGTCCAGTCGTCGCCGCGGCGCAGGCGCACGGTGACCTCACCGGTGACGGCGCGGGCGACCCACTGGGTGAGGCTGCTCTGCAGCATCAGCGACTGCGGGTCGAGCCAGCGGCCTTCGTACAGCAGACGGCCGAGGCGACGGCCCATCGTGTGGTACGAGTCGACCGTGTCCTCGTTGTGGATGGCGTTGACGAGCCGTTCGTAGGTGATGAACAGCAGCGCCATACCGGGCGCCTCGTAGATGCCGCGGCTCTTGGCCTCGATGATCCGGTTCTCGATCTGGTCGGACATGCCCAGACCGTGGCGGCCGCCGATCTCGTTGGCCTTCATCACCAGGTCGACGGCCGAGTCGAACTTCTCACCGTTGATCGCGACCGGGCGGCCGTGCTCGAACTGGACGGTGATGTCCTCGGTCTCGATGACGACCGAGGGGTCCCAGTGCTTCACACCCATGATCGGCTCGACGATCTCGAGGGACTCGTCGAGGTGCTCGAGGGTCTTGGCCTCGTGCGTGGCGCCCCAGATGTTGGCGTCGGTGGAGTACGCCTTCTCCTTGCTGGCGCGGTAGGGCAGGTCGTGCTCGGTCAGCCACTGCGACATCTCGGCGCGGCCGCCGAGCTCGTTGACGAAGTCGGCGTCGAGCCACGGCTTGTAAATGCGCAGCGCCGGGTTGGCCAGCAGGCCGTACCGGTAGAAGCGCTCGATGTCGTTGCCCTTGTAGGTCGAGCCGTCGCCCCAGATCGAGACGCCGTCTTCCTGCATGGCCTGCACGAGCAGCGTGCCGGTGACGACCCGGCCCAGCGGCGTGGTGTTGAAGTAGGCCTTGCCGCCGGATCGGATGTGGAACGCGCCGCACATCAGGGCGACCAGACCGGCCTCGACGAGCGCCTCGCGGCAGTCGACCAGGCGGCCGATCTCCGCGCCGTACTGCTGGGCGCGGCCGGGCAGCGAGGCCATGTCCTCCTCGTCGTACTGACCGAGATCGGCGCTGTAGGCACAGGGGACGGCGCCGTGATGGCGCATCCACGCGACGGCGACGGAGGTGTCGAGACCACCGGAGAAGGCGATTCCGACTCGGTCACCGACGGGGAGAGCTGTCAATACCTTGGACACGGAACCTAAAGATAGGGCATGTCCCGGGGCGGTTGACGCCCCGGAGACAAGCCCTGAAATCCTTCGGTCAAAGGCCCTCTGATCAGCAGGACTTCGCGTTGTACAGCGTGTTGAGGCCGGCGATCTCGTACGGGGTCAGTGTGGTCGGCGACCCGACGCCCGAGATCGGGTACATCAGGGCGGCCCGGTCGGTGACGTGACCCAGGCCCAGCGAGTGCGTGACCTCGTGCACGATCAGGGCGCCGCGGCCGGGCACGCCGTCGTAGCGCCCGAAGCCCGGGTCGCCCACCCAGCGCGAGGCGGTGTTGAACCACACGGAGCCCTTGGTGGCGACGGTGCCGTTGCCGGTGGATCCGCCCAGGCCGTCGGCGTCGGTCTCACCGTCCGGGAAGTGCTTCTTGCCCGCCCAGGTCAGGCCGATCGTGCCGCCCTTGGAGACCCGCTTGAACGTGATGCCCGTGGCCGCGGTGATCTGCCGGAAGCCTTCCTTGATGTCCACGACCATGTTCTGCGCCCGGGCCGGCTCGTTCGTGGCGTTGTACGTCCACGTCAGCGTCTTGCAGCGGGCGAACGGCCAGTTCATCGGCGCCCAGCCGTCGGTGACGCCGGTGGCCAGCTTCACGGTCGTGCCGCCGGCCTTGACCGCGACCGTGTAACTGCCCGGCGCGGCCTGGCCCGGCGCCCAGGTGAAGGTGGCCTTCTTCGACTTCTTCGTGGGCAGGGTCTTGACGAGCCGAGAGCCCTTCAGCACCCGCGCGCCGATACCGGCCTTTGCCGCCGTGACCGAGACGCTGAGCGTGCGGTCGGCCTTCTTCTCCGAGGTCGGGGCGATCCAGCGGGTCACCTTGTTCACGTGCACCGGCTGGTTGATGGTCTTGTAGCCGATGCCGTAGACCGGGTAGCTGTTGGTCGTGGAACAGCCCACGGCGTAGACCTTCACCCGGGTCTTGCCGGCCTTCAGGTCTTTCAGCGTCACCGGGATCGTGTACGGCTTCTTCATGTCCTGCCGCGGCACCGACTGCTCGATGATGCCGCAGACCTTCCTCGAGCCCGTCACCTTGACGGTGTAGGTGGCGCTCTTCGTCATCGTCGCCGGGCCGCTGATGCTGACCTTCGCGGCGGCCGCCCGGTAGTCCGAGGCGCCCAGGCCCGGGTCCGGCTGGAACACGCCGTTGGGCGTGATCGCGCCGATCGCGTCGGGGTCCCGGGTGACAGCCGTGGCCGCCCGCTGCTCGCTGGCTCCGGCGGGCGCGATCGAACCGGCCGCGACCGGGAGAACCAGAAGGCCTCCGACACTCAGGAGCCGGATGCTCCTGGTGACTAGGCGTGAACGTCGGGCATCAGGAACGGTGCTCGGCAACTGCGTCTCTCGCTCTCTTCAGCGGCGGCGACGGAAGGCTTTCAGTGACTGCGAGACCGTCGATCAGCGACTACGAATGGTGAGGTCGGGCACCGACTGTCAACCGGTCGGCGGAGGTCAACCTACCCGCTCGGACGAGCACGAAGTGACCGATCGGGCTATTTGATCATGCACTTTGCCGCCAGGGTCCGCTCCAGCGCAGGCACCAGAACGCCCAAAGGGGCATCAATGCGAATGTCGCAGTGCGTATCGCCCCGGGTTTCCCCCTGGTTGACGATCGCCACAGGGATACCCAGCTTGCGCGCGTGCAGCACGAACCTGAACCCCGACATCACTTTGAGTGATGATCCGAGAATGAGTAACGAGCCGGCCCGGTCGACCATCCCGAAGCAGGCCTCCACCCGGGGCCGCGGCACCGTCTCGCCGAAGAACACCACGTCGGGCTTCAGCGGCCCCTCCCCACAGTGCTCACAGGCGACCATGACGAATCCGTCCAGGGCCTCCTGGGGCAGGTCCACGTCGCCGTCCGGGTTGATCGCCTCGGCCTGCACGGTGAAGTCCGGGTTGGCCGCCCGCAGAGTCACGTCGAGGTCGGCCCGGGAGACGGCCGCCCCGCAGTTCAGGCACAGCGCCCGGTCGAGGCCACCGTGCAGCTCGATCACCCCGGTCGCACCGGCGGCCTGGTGCAGACCGTCGACGTTCTGGGTGATGACGCCCTCCAGCAGTCCCTGGGCCTGGAGCCCGGCCACCGCCCGGTGCGCGGCGTTGGGCCGGGCCCGCTTCATCTGCCGCCACCCCAGGTAGCTGCGCGCCCAGTACCGATGGCGCGCCGAGGCGTCTTTCATGAAGGTCTGGAAGGTCATCGGGGTGTGGCGGCGCAGGGCTCCCGACGGGCCCCGGTAGTCCGGGATACCCGAGTCGGTGGAGATCCCCGCGCCGCTCAGCACCACCGCCCCACCGTCGGAGACCAGATCGACGAGGGACTCGAAGGCAGGGCTCAGGAGGGTGTCGTCCACCCCGTCATTCTGCGCCCTGACCACAGATCAGCAGGCCGGGTAGAGCGCCTTCAGCCCGGCCTTCTCGTACGCCGTCAGCGTGGACGGGGAACCGTTGCTGGACACCGGGTACATCAGCGCCTTCTTGCTGGTCACGTGCCCCAGGCCGAGGACGTGCCCGAGCTCGTGCAGGATCAGCCCGCCCCGGGCCGGGAAGTCGTTCGCGTCGTGACCGAAGCCGGCCGCACCCACCCAGGTGGAGGCCGTGTTCAGGGTCAGGCCGCCGGAGACGGCCTTGCCCCCGCTCACCGTGGAACCGCCCACCCCGGCCGCGTCGTTGCCGCCGTCGGGGAAGCGGTCGGACCCACCCCAGTCGACCTTGATCGTGCCACCGCTCTTGACCTGCTTGAACTTCAGGCCGGTCACCTTCGACACCCGGGTGAAGGCGCCGCGCAGGTCCTTCTCGATGCCGTCGGCGCGGGCCGGTTCCCCGCTCGCGTCGTAGCGCCAGGTCAGGGTCTTGCAGCGCGGGAACGGCGCCTGCATCGGGGCCCAGCCGTTCGTGATGCTCGTACGCATCCTCACCGTGCTGCCGCCCGACGTGACCGCGAGCGTGTAGTCGCCCTTGGCCACACCGGCCGGCTTCCAGCTGTAGGTGGCGGCCTTCGTGGACCGGCTGCCCAGTGACGTGACGGTCTTCGACCCCCGCATCAGCTTCACGGTGACGCCGGCCTTCGCGGTGGTGACCTTCAGGCCCAGCTTGCGGTCGGCGGCGGTGGAGGAGGCCGGGGCGATCCAGCGGCTGTAGCTCTCCACGTGCACCGGCACCGTCACGGCCTTGGTGACGCTGCCGTAGACCGGGAAACTGTTGGTGTCGGAGCAGCCGATCGCGGCGATCGAGAGCTTGTGCGGGCCCGCGGAGAGGTTCTTCGGCGAGAACGTCAGGCGGTAGGGCTTCGTCCTGTCGATCTGGTTGGTGGTGCCCTCCATCACGCCGCACACCCGGTCGTCACCGGTGACCGTGACCGGGTAGGCCTTCGCGGCGGTCACCGTGGCCGGACCGGACACCGTGATCTTCAGGCCCGCCGCGGAGACCGGGGTCGAGGCACCCGCCGGGGTGAGCGAGTTCACCGCCACCGGCACGACGACCAGGGCGCCGAGCGTGACGGCGAGCGCCGCACGGACCCGCCCCGACCGGAGGTTGATGCTGGGCAAGGTCGTTCTCACTCTCGTACAGGACCGCGACATCGGGAGGTATCAGGCGGTATCAGAAAGCGTGAATCTAGGGGCCGGGAGTTCAAGCCACCGGGAAGGGACGGTCAAGCTCATGTCATGGAAGAGCGATGAGACAATCGTGGCGATGCTTCCCCCCGACAATCATGTGCACTCCCAGTTCAGCTGGGACACCCGCAGCAACGGCTCGATGGAACTGGCCTGTGCCAAGGCCGTCGAGCTCGGCCTGCCCGCCATCGCGTTCACCGAGCACGTCGACTTCACCGCGTGGGGTCATGACGACCTGCCTCCCCTCAACGGGACGCAGAACATCTCGCTCGCGCACCGCGAGCGCGTACAACCGCTCGACGTCGAGGCCTACCAGGCCACGATCGCCGAATGCCGGGACAAGTACCCACAGCTGCGGATCCTCACCGGCATCGAGACCGGTGAGCCGCATCTCTTCGCCGGCAGTGTGGCCCAGGTGCTGGGTTCGGGCGTGTTCGAGCGGGTGCTGGGTTCCCTGCACTCGGTCGTGTACCAGGGCCGCATCCTGTCGCCCGAGCGGGTCTTCGCCCTGGGCGTGGCTCCCGAGGATGCGATGCGCCGGTACTTCGAGGGCCTGCTCGACCTGATCAAGGGCTCCGACGTGTTCCAGGTGCTGGCGCACTGCGACTTCCCGCGCCGCTACTGGCCCACCGGCGCCCGCCCGTACGACGAGGCGCTCTTCGAGGAGGAGTACCGCACGGTCTTCCGGGCGCTCGCCACCAGTGGCCGGGCCCTGGAGATCAACACCCGCAGCCCGCTCTGGTCGGTCGAGCTGATGCGCTGGTGGTACGAGGAGGGCGGCGAGGCCGTGTCGTTCGGCAGTGACGCGCATGTGCCGTACCGGGTCGGGGCCCAGTTCGAGCTGGCGGTCGACGTGGTCGAGGCCGCCGGTTTCCGGCCCGGTCGCGACCAGTTCGACTTCTGGCGCCGCTGAGCGGCCCGGTGGCTGCGGGCGGCCGGGGGGTGGCCAGGAGATCGTGACCGCCCAACTGCACCAAAAGAATTGAGGACGCCGGTGAGCACCTGTGTGCCCATCCGCGTCCTCAATTCTGTGGTCACCGCTGCTGCTTCTGGCCTTCCAGCTCGGTGAGATCGGCCGTGCGGGCTTCCGGGATCGTGACCGATGCGGCCTTCTTGCTCTTCGGGGCGACCGGGGCGGCCCGCAGGAAGGCGCTGGTGGCCACCACCCCGGCGACCTCGAAGCGGGTGTCACCGGCCAGGTGTGCCCTGGTGGCCTGCTCGACGCCCGGCCAGTTCTTGTCGCCGTAGTCGTCGAGCACCACGATTCCGCCCGGCGCCACGATCTTCTCGGCGAAGCGCAGGTCGTTGGCGACGCCCTCGGCCGAGTGGTCGCCGTCGATGACGATGACGCCGTACTTGCGGTCGCTTACCTGGGCCTGGACCTTCGGGTCCTCGGAGAAGCCCCGCACCAGCCGCAGCCTCTTGCTGTCGACGCCGGCCAGGGACAGGTTCTCGCGCACCACGGTCTCGGTGACCGGGGAGCCGGAGGTGTCGGCCTTCAGCTCCTTGACCTGTAGTTGCACGTCGGCGAGCGGGTCGATGATGGTGAGCTGGTAGCTCAGGCCGATGCGGCTGATCTGCCGAGCCATGCCACCCGAGAAGAGACCGAAAAGCGTTCCGATCTCCAGGATCTCACCGTTCGGTGGGTTCAGCAGCGGCGTGGTGGCGAGCTTGCCGAGGATGTTGGGCGCACCTCCGGCGAGACGTCCCACGCCCCGCAGCTCCAGTTCGAACAGTGTGCGGTAGGCCTGCACCACGCGCCCGTAGGCGTCGGGGGCGTTCGTCGCCTCGGCGATCTGCGAGGCCAGCTGCCGCAGGCGTTCCTCACTGATGAGGCGCGTGCTGCGGCGGCCCTGCGACCCGAGCAGCAGGTCGACCGCGTAACCGGGGGTGCGCGCCTGGGCGCGCATCTTCTCCAGTTCGGTACGGAGCTGCAGCATCTCGGTGCGCAGGTCGAGAACCTCGGTGCTCTCACCGAGGTTCTCGCTGAGAACCTGCCGGGCCCGTCTGCGGGCCAGGCGCTCGATCCGCCGGTCGAGCACCGTGAGCACGGGCCTGAGGGCCCGGGCGGTCGTGTCTTGTGCCCATCTCTGCGCCATGACCCTATGAGATCAGAGGATCACGCACCGTCTCTCGCGACACGGTGGACACTCCACCGAAGATCTGACCCGGGCCACCCCTTCAGGGGACGGCCGGGGCCTGCTCGCCGTCGCCGACCTTGGCGCCGGCCACAACGGGCGGCTTGGTCGACCAGGGGAAGTTGATCCACCGGTCGGTCTCGCGCCAGGAGAAGTCGGGCTGCACGATGGTGCGCGGCTTGGTGTAGAGCACGGCCGAGCGCACCTGCGCGGGCTGATGCCGGCGCAGCAGTTCCAGCACCAGGTCGAGCGTGCGGCCGGAGTCGGCCACGTCGTCCACCACCAGCAGGTTCTTGCCGACGATGGCATCGGTGTCGAGCAGCGGCTCCAGCACCACCGGATCGGGCAGGGTCTCCTCGATGTCGCTGTAGAACTCGACGTTGAGGGTGCCCGCGGCCTTCACACCCAGGGCATACGAGATCGCCCCGGCCGGCAGCAGCCCGCCCCGGGCCACAGCGATCACCATGTCGGGCCGGAACCCGCTCTCGGCGATGTCCCGGGCCAGCTCCCGGCTGGCCTCACCGAACAGGTCCCAGGTGAGGATTTCGCGTTCCGTGCTGCTCATCCGGTCAATGTACTGGGCCGGTGGCCCGGACCGGACAGCAGCTCCGCCGGGTCAGGCCGGCATCGAGGCGGCGTACTGCGCGGGACCCTCCTGGGCCGCCACCGGGTCCATCCACATGACCTGCCAGCCGTGGCCGTCGAGGTCGAAGAAGCTGCGCGAGCACATGAAGCCGTAGTCCTCCAGGCCGTCCGCCTCCACGGCCCCCGCGGCCAGCGCGGCCTCGGCGACCGTGTTGACCTCCTCGCGGGACGACACGCTGAAGCAGTAGAGCGCCAGCGCGTGCGTGCGGGCGTCACCCATCGGCAGCCGGGAGAACTGGGCGAACTTCTCGTGGTTCAGCAGCATCACGCTGGCCTGCTCGCCTATCAGCATGCGGGCGGCGGTGTCGTCGCTGAAGTGCGGGTCGAAGCTGAACCCGAGCTGGGCGAAGAACGCCTTGCTCCGCTCGAGGTCTGCCACCGGAATGTTCAGGAACAACATGCGGCCGGGGTGTTCGGGGGTGGTCACGGGAGGTCTCCAGGCGGCTAGGGCGGCGTGTACATCCTGGTAGACCGGGCCGCCGGGCAGAACTCATCGGTGAATCCGGAGCGTCGGCATGAAGTCGCCGCCCGAAGTCGCCGTACGAGGTGTTCTCAGCCGACCGCCTCCTCCTGCCGCTGCCAGACGGGCGGCTCTCCCGGGCTCAGGGCCGGATCGTTCACCCGATAGGTCTTGATCGGCCCCGGAGGGGTGTGGGGCCCCTCGAAGCGAATCGTCACCCGCCCCAGGCCCGCCCCCTGCACCCATCCCGGCCCCCGCTCGGCATGGACGATGTCTTGCCCAGGACGCCAGTCCGGCACCTCAGAGGTGTCGGGCGGCGCGTCGTCCAGATCGGCGGTCCAGCCAAAACCCCTGGACGAGTGCACTTCCTGAACCTCGACGGGATCGTGGGGCAGCGGGCCGGCCGGAACCGGCCCGCTGGCGGAAACCACCACCGCAACCGGCTCCGCGACTTGACCGGACTCGTCCGCCTCTTCGTATTGATCACCGAAAAGATCTGCCAGCAGGTCGGTCTGGGCGAAGTCGGTGAGACCGGCCACCCCGACGCCGAGCAGGCGCACGCCGTCACTGACATCGACGGCGTCGAGGAGCTGGCGGATGCTGGCCATGATCTTGCTCAGTGAGTCGGTGGGCTGGTCGAGGGTGAACGACCGGGTGATGGTGCTGAAGTCGTAGCTGCGCACCTTGATGGTGATGGTGCGGGCACAGAGACCGTCCTGGGTGATGCGGCCCACCACCCGGCCGGCCATGCGGCGGGCATGGGCCATCAGCTCGCGGCGGTCGGTCAGGTCGGTGGAGAACGTCTCCTCGGCGGAGACGGACTTGGCGTCGCGCTCAGGCTCCAGCTCCCGGTTGTCGATGCCCCGGGCGTGCTGGTGCACGGCACTGCCGTGGGCCTTGCCGAGAATGCCGACGATCTCCTTCTCGGACACGGCGGCCACCTCGCCGATCGTGTGCATGCCGTACTTGTGCAGACGATCCTGGGTGGCCGGGCCGATACCGGGCAGCTTGCGCACGGGCATCGCGGCGAGCAGCTCCCGCTCGGCGCCGGGCGCGACCACGGTCAGGCCGTCGGGCTTGTTCAGGTCGGACCCGATCTTGGCGATGAGCTTGCTCGTGCCGGCCCCGACGGACGCGGTGAGCCCGGTGCTCTCGTGGATGCGACGGCGGATGCCCTCGGCCAGCTCGGTGACGCCGGCGACGTCGATACCGGGCGCGGTGGGCGTCAGATCGACGTAGGCCTCGTCGACCGACACCTGCTCGATGATCGGCGACACCTCGGCCAGATGCGCCATGACCACCCTCGACGCCGCCCGGTAGGCCTGGAAGCGCGGTGTGAGATAGGCGGCATTGGGACAGCGGCGCCGGGCCTCGAAGATCGACATCGCCGAGCCGATCCCGAACGTACGGGCCTCGTACGATGCGGTCGCCACCACTCCCCGGCGACCGGTTCCGCCCACGATGACCGGCTTTCCCCGCAGTGAGGGCTTGTGCAACTGCTCGACGGCCGAGAAGAAGGCGTCAAGATCCAGATGCAGGATCACCGGCCTGGTTCTCATACCCACTGTTGTACCCGGCGCCTACGACATTCTTGACCCGCCCACCCGGATAGAGTTGTGCCCATGTCTGGCTCGGACATTCCGGGCGCCCCCGGCGAGGCGTCCCCCAAGCGGCTCACCATGCTGGTCGGCGTCGACGGCTCGGAGAGTTCGCTGCGCGCCCGCGCCTACGCCGTCGGCCTGGCCCGGCGCTCCCACGCGTACCTGATCATGGTCTACGTGCGGCAGCTCAGCACGATGACGGCATTCGCCCCGGGCACGGGCACCGCCGCGATCGAGGAGGCGGAGGACGAGGTGGCCGCCGAGCTGCGCAAGGAGATGACCATGCTCGCCGACGACCCCGGCCCCCCGCTGGACGCCGAGCTGATCGAGTGCACGGGCAGCCCGTTCCAGGCCCTCCACCAGATCGCCGCCGACCGCCGGGCCGACGCCATCATCGTGGGCGCCTCGAAACAGGCCGGCCATCGTTTCGTCGGATCCCTGGCCGTGCACCTGGTGCGCAACGCGACCTGCCCGGTGACCGTCGTCCCCTGAGACCACTGAGACCCCTGAGACCCCTGAGGCTCCCGCCGGCCTCAGGGGCTGAAACCGGGCGGTATCACCAGGTCGTCGGGTGAGAGCTCCCGCACCGAGCTGCGACCCAGACCGAGCACCGCGGAGTCGATGCCGCCGCGCAGGATGTCCAGCACGTTCTCCACCCCGGTCTGCCCGTTCGCCGCGAGGCCCCACAGATACGCGCGGCCGATCATCACCGCCCTCGCCCCCAGGGCCACGGCCTTGACCACGTCCGACCCGCGCCGGACGCCACCGTCCAGCAGCACCTCCACCTGATCCCCGACCGCCGCAGCGACGGCGGGCAGGCTGCGCACCGGGGCCCGCTCGGTGTCCAGGTTGTTCCCACCGTGGTTGGACACCGAGATCGCCGTGGCGCCGGCATCGAGCGCCCGCCGCGCGTCGTCCACCCGCGTGATCCCCTTGACCATGAACTCCCCGTCCCACTGCGAGCGCAACCAGGCCACGTCGTCCCACGTGGGCGGCGGGGTCTGCTTCCAGACGCCGTAGGCCTCGAAGAACGTGGGGACCGGGGAACCGGGTTCGGCCAGGTTGGGCACCCTCAGGTCGGGCAGCTCCCCGGCGCGCACCCAGTCGAGCAGCCAGCGCGGGCGCCGCAGGACGGCGGGGGCCGAACGGATCGCGGTGGGCAGGTCGACCCGTAGGGGGATGCGGGGTGACCCGGCGTCCCGGCCTTCGGAGAACGACCAGTTCAGGGTGAGGACGAGCCCGGCGGCACCGGCCCGGGCGGCCCGCTCCACGCCGGCCCTCAGGTGGTCGCGGGAGCCGGTCCAGCTGATCTGGAAGAACGTGGCGGGGTTGGCCGCGACCACGTCCTGGAGCGGTTTGCTCGCGAACGACGAGAGCCCCATCGCGACCCCGCGGGCGGCCGCGGCCCGGGCGACCGCGATCTCCCCCTCGGGGTGCACGGCCTGCACACCGGTCGGGGAGATCAGCACCGGCATCGACAGCGGCTGCCCCATCACGGTGACGCCGAGCGAACGGGTCCGGGCCAGGCCGGCGACGTGCGGGGCGAATCCCAGCTCGGCGAAGGCCCGCTGATTGTCCTGGAGGGTGAGCCCGCGCTCGGAACCGGCGAGAAGTGCCTGGTAGACGGGGGTGGGCAGGCGCCGGGCGGCCCTGCGCCGGGCCTCCTCGACGCTCTCGAACCAGGGGTTGCGAGCCCAGGGGTTCAGCACGCCTGAACCCTAACGGCAGAGCCTGCGGGCGACCGGTGAAGGATCACACCCGCTATATTGTCACTACGTGCCAATATGACGTTCCGGGTCCGGCGGGCAGTTCCAGCGGTCGATCACGTGATCAGCGCTTTTCCGTTCCGCCTCTCGAAGAGGAGAGAACACAGATGGCCAACCCGTGGTTCGAGACGGTCGCCGAGGCGCACCGGCGTGCCCAGAAGCGGCTTCCCCGCTCCGTGTACATGGCGCTGGTCGGCGGTTCCGAGCGCGGTCTGACCGTTGACGACAACATGAACGCCTTCGGCGAGCTCGGTTTCGCCCCGCACGTCGCCGGGCTGTCGCAGACCCGCGAGCTGAGCACGTCGGTCATGGGTCAGGACCTGGCCCTGCCGGTGATGATCTCCCCGACCGGGGTGCAGGCCGTGCACCCCGAGGGTGAGGTCGCCGTCGCCCGCGCCGCGGCCGCGCGGGGCATCACGATGGGGCTGAGCTCGTTCGCCAGCCGGTCGATCGAGGACGTGGCCGCGGTCAACGACAAGACGTTCTTCCAGATGTACTGGGTCGGTACCCGGGAGGTCCTGGTGCAGCGCATGGAGCGCGCCCGGGCGGCCGGGGCCAAGGGCCTGATCCTGACCACCGACTGGTCGTTCTCGATGGGCCGGGACTGGGGCTCCCCGGAGATCCCCTCGAAGATCGACCTGAGGACGGCGATCAGGTTCGCCCCCGAGGTGCTGATCCGGCCGAAGTGGCTGTACCAGTTCGGCCGCACCCGGAAGATCCCCGACCTGACCACGCCGAACCTGGCCCCGCCGGACGGCGGCCCGGCGCCGACCTTCTTCGGCGCCTACGGCGAGTGGTACGGCACCCCGCTGCCCACCTGGGACGACATCGCCTGGCTGCGTGAGCAGTGGGGCGGGGAGTTCATGCTCAAGGGCGTCATGCGGGTGGACGACGCCCGGCGCGCCGTGGACGCCGGGGTCACCGCGATCTCGGTCTCCAACCACGGCGGTAACAACCTGGACGCCACCCCGGCGTCGATCCGGGCGCTGCCCGCGATCGCCGAGGCCGTCGGGCACGACATCGAGGTGGTCCTCGACGGCGGCATCCGCCGCGGCTCCGACGTGGTCAAGGCGCTCGCCCTGGGCGCCCGGGCCGTGATGATCGGCCGCGCGTACCTGTGGGGCCTCGCGGCCAACGGCCAGGCCGGTGTCGAGAACGTCATCGACATCCTGCGCGGCGGTATCGACTCCGCTGTGCTGGGT
Organism: Kineosporia sp. NBRC 101731; assembly: GCF_030269305.1. Taxonomy (NCBI): domain Bacteria; kingdom Bacillati; phylum Actinomycetota; class Actinomycetes; order Kineosporiales; family Kineosporiaceae; genus Kineosporia; species Kineosporia sp. NBRC 101731. Next base: position 34,498 of record NZ_BSTC01000023.1, on the reverse strand, counting down.
CTCGGTCACTCCTCGATCCACGACCTGACCCCCGACGACCTGATCGTCCCCGCCGGCTTCACCCGCTCCCTCGGGGCCACCCCGGCGCCGAAGGCGGTCGGGCCCGCCTGATCCGCTGCTCGAGGTGCCCCCGGAAGCACAGGTTTCCGGGGGCATTTCACCGCCCGGGAGCGCTGCGTGAGGACCGGTCACGGATCAGTGAGAGAAAACCCGCGGATTTCACACCCCCGGCGGTTTCGGACAAACCCCTGCGACCCCCTAGGCTTTCGCAGGTGCCTGCCATCCCCGAGCCAACCCCGGCCGAGGCGACGCCGCCCGCCTCCCGGCCGTTCCAGGTCGACCTGCGGGGAATCGTCGACCTGCTGAGCCGCAGCATCTACTCCGGCCCACAGGTCTACCTGCGCGAACTGCTGCAGAACGGTGTCGATGCGATCACGGCGCGTGAGGGGATGCCGGGGACGCCTCCGGGAGCCATCCGGATCACCCCGGCCCACACCCCGGGCGGCGAACTGGTCTTCACCGACAACGGAATCGGCCTGACCGCGGCGGAGGTCGGCGAGCTGCTGGCCACGGTCGGGCGCAGCTCCAAGCGCGACGTGCTCGACCTGCCCCGCACCGACCGGCTCGGCCAGTTCGGCATCGGCCTGCTCAGCTGCTTCATGGTGAGCGACGACATCCGGGTGCTGTCCCGCAGCGCCGGCGGCGAGCCGCCGGTCGAGTGGGTCGGCAGCGCCGACGGAACATTTACGGTCAGAGAGCTTTTGGAGTCCGAGGTCGAAGCCGCGGGCGGCCTGGCGGTCGGCACGCAGGTGCGCCTGCGCCCGCGGGCCGGTGACGGCGAGCTGACCTCGCCCACCGGCGTCCTCGATCTGGCTTCCCGTTACGGTGCCTACCTGCCGGTGCCGGTGCGGGTCGACCTGCCCGGCGGCGGTGAGCAGATCGTCAGCGGCGAACCGCTCTTCGCACAGCCCTTCACCCACGCCACCCCCGAGCTGATGGCGCTGGGGCGCGAGCTGATCGGCGCCGACCCCCTCGACGCCATCCCCCTGCACGTGCCCGCCACCGGCACCCGGGGCACCGCGTTCGTCCTCCCGTTCGCCCCCTCCCCCGGCGCCCGCCAGGCCACCCGGGTCTACCTGCGCGGCATGCTGCTGTCGGAACGCACCGACGACCTGCTGCCCGAATGGGCGTTCTTCGCCCGCTGCGTGGTCGACACCTCCGGGCTGCGCCCCACGGCCAGCCGGGAGTCGCTGATCCAGGACGACGCGCTCGAGGAGACCCGGGCCGAACTGGGCGCCGCGCTGCGCCGCTGGGTGGCCACCCTGGCCAACCGCGACCCGGTGCGCCTGAGCACCTTCCTGGGCGTGCACCACCTGGCGCTGCGCTCGCTGGTGCTGCACGACGACGAGCTGGCCGGCTTCATCGTGCCCTGGCTGCCGATCGAGACCAGCAACGGCCAGACCACCTACCGTGAGCTGCTGCGCCGCGGTGCCCCCCTGCGCTTCGCCGAGACGGTGGACGAGTTCCGCCAGATCGCGGCCATCGCCCGGCCGGACGCGCCGGTGATCAACGGCGGCTACGTCTACGACTCCGACATCCTGCGGCGGCTGCCCGAGCTGATCCCCGGCACGGTGGTCGAGACCGTCACGATCACCGACGAGCTGGCCTCGCTCGACGTGCCGCCGCTGGCCGAGCGCCCGTCCGCGCAGCGCCTGCAGGCCCGGGCCGAGGCCGCGCTGAAAGATCTCGACTGCACGGTTCTCGTGCGGTCGTTCGCTCCCGACACCCTCCCCGCACTGCACATCGCCGACGCCGGGGTTCTTCGCCGGCTGCAGCGCCAGCGGGCCAAAGAGGCCGGGAGCGGCATGTGGGCGTCGATCCTGCAACGCATCGACGACGCTCAGGATTCACAAAGATCGCAGCACCAGATAGATGGTGAGGGTGAGAATGTCGGAGCTGCCGGCCAGCTCTGCCTGAACTGGCGTAATCGGCTGGTTCGGGCACTGGCCGAGAGCGATGATGATCTCCTGCTCGCCCGTACCGTACGGGTGGTACATGTGCAGGCCCTGCTGGCTGCACACCGCCCCCTCCGCGCGGTCGAGCGGGCCTCGCTCACCGACGCTCTGACCGACATCGTGCACCTGAGTGCCGGGCTGGGCGCTGATCTCGGCGACATGCCGGATGCCCCCGGGGAGAACTGATCAATGAACACGACGCAGAGCCAGAACCGGACCGACGGGCCGCCCGCCGGTAAGTCCCCCCGGTCCATCGACACCGACGTCCTTCTCGACCGTGTGGAGTGCCTCCTCGTCCTCGAGGAGTTCGGTCTGGCCGGGCAGCTGCTCGACCTGATCGCGACGCGCCGCATGTTGCTGAAGGCCACCTTCACCGACGAGCAGAACGAGCGCCTCGCGGCCGCCCGGGCCCGCCGCGAGAACCCTCCGGAGCTCGACGAGGCCCTCACCCCCGTGGTCGCGGTGCCCGACGACATGGAGCCGCTGAAGGTGGTCCAGGTCGTCGACGATGCGCTGGCCGCCGAGGGCCTGAACCGGGGCCAGGTGGCGGCGCTGCTGCGGGCCAAGGCCTGGATCCTGGCCGGCGCCGGGCGACTGGAAGACATGCTCAACACGGCCGAGGACGCCCTGCGTATCGGTCTGGACCTGGGCGCCCACGGGTTCTGCGTGCAGCTCTCGCGCACCGCCGCGCAGGCCACCCTGGAGTTGCACCGCTACCAGGAGGCCGCCGACCTGTACCGGCTGGCGCTGACCGAGGCCGCCGCCGGTGAGCCGATCGTCATCGTCGAGCCGCCCCGTCAGCCGCACGGTGACCTGCTCGGCCTGATCGACTCGCTGAACCGCGTGGGCCGGGCCCGCGGCCGGGCCGGTGACGTCGAGGGGGCCGAGGAGACCCTCAAGGAGGCGCTGCAGCTGTCCTCCACCCCGCCGGCGTCCGAGCACGCTGCCGTCAGCGCCGCCCGCGCCGCGGTGCTGCACGGGCTGGCCGTGCTGATCAGCGGTGCCTGGCCGGAGCGGCTGGACGAGGCGGTGGAGTGCGCACAGAACTCCGCCGACACGTACTCCAACATCGGCGGCAAGGTCGACGCCGGCCGTTCGCTCACCCTGGGTGCGCGGCTGCTGACCTCCGCCGACCGCCCGGCCGAGGCCGTGCCGCTCCTGGAACGGGCCACCGCGGTACTGTCCGCCGAGCCCGAGCACCTGGTGGGCTGCCTCGACATCCTGGCCGCGACCTACGCCCAGCTGGGCCGCACCGAAGACGCGAAGGCGGCCGAGGAATTGTCGGAGCAGATGCGCGGGTTCAAGGAAGCGGAGAAGCCGAAGAGCGAGTAACACGCACCACGCCAGACCACGCCAGACCACGCCAGACAGGCCAGGCTCTCTTCTTCGACGACGACGACGAACTCACCGGGAGCGGCACGGGCATGGACAGGGGTTTGCCGGAGCAGATCGCGGATCTGCTCTCAGAGATCGACTCCGCCCCGTCCGGCCCCGCCGAGCGGGTCCTGATCGATGCGGCGATCGCGCTGGCCGACGAGTACACGCTGGACGAGCTGGGGTACGCCGCCCGGCTGCGCCTGCTGGCGTCGGCCAACCGCACCGGTGACACCGACGCGCAGCTGTCGGCGTTCGCCTGGTGCGTGGGCCGGCACCAGGCCGACCCGCAGCGGTTCCCGCTGCGGGTCGGCGAGTTCGACCTGCTCTGGTTCCACAAGCACGTGGTCGGGGCCCTGATGGGCAGCCCGCTGTTCTCCCGCGCCGACGTGAACTTCGCGATCGAGGCGATGGAGTCCGCCTACCGTCTGGCGGGCGTGGGGCTCTCCGCGGTCTGGCAGGCCCGGTTCCAGGCCGCGACCGGGCAGGGCCGTCTGGAACGGGCGGGCGAGTTGCTGGCCGACCTGCGGCGCACCCCGCGCGACGCGTACAGCCACTGCGAGGCCTGTTCCCGGGCCGAGGAGGCCGAGTTCCGCTACGCGTGCGGCCACGACGAGGCCGGGCTGCGGCTGGCCGACGAGATCCTCACCCGCGACCTGGTCTGCGCCAGCGAACCGGCCAACACCCTGGCGAACGCGTTGCTGCCGATGCTGCGCGCCGGGCGCCTGAACGACGCCCGCCGGGCTCACCTGCGCGGCTACCGGGAAGCCCGTTCCAACCCGGACAACCTCCGGATGATCGCCCAGCACCTGCGGTTCTGTGCCGTCACCGGTAACGAGGCCCGCGGCCTGGAGATCCTCGAGCAGCACCTGCGCTGGCTGACCCACGACGGCCTGAACGCACGGGGCCACCTGGACGTGCTCTCGGCGGCCGGGGTCCTGCTGGCCGCCGCCGTACGGGCCGGCGCCGGCGACCAGATCGTGCGCACCGCGTCGGCCATCGGCCTCACCCGCATTCTCGGCGAACGCGAAACCGGCTGGACCGTGCGCGATCTCACGGTCACCGTGCGGGATCGGGCAGGGCGGCTGGCGGCGCAGTTCGACGCCCGCAACGGCAACGACTTCCAGACCCGGATGCTCGCGCGCGACCTGGACCTGCTGAACAGCTACTACGACGTGCCCCTGGCCACCCGGTCCGCCCCCCAGGTCAGCGCGGGGCCCCCGGTGGGCGAGGAGACCGAATTGCGGACGCGCGCGGCTCACCTGAAGTCGGAGGCCGAGCGCCTGGCCTCGGACGAGCCGGTGCTGGCCCTGGCCTGCGCCGCCGAGGCCCTGCAGATCAGCCTCGCCCTCGGTGACCGCGACCAGTCCGTCACCACCGCGCGCCTGGCGGCGCTGACGGCCACCACCCTGGGCGACAACGACGCGGCGGTCGAATACTGCCGCACCGCCGTGCGCGAGGCCGCCGCCGGAGAACTGCCGGGCGAGAGTGCCTTCCGGCTCGAACTGGGAGCCGCCCTGTGCCGCGCCGGCGAGGCGGACGAGGGCACGGTGGAGATCGAGGAGGCCCTGGCGCTGCTGCGGGCCGCCGGGGCCCCGGCCGGTGAGCTGGCCGAGGCCTACTTCCTGCTCGGTCAGGCCCTGGCCGCCCAGTCCGACCCGGCCGACCGGGAAGGGGCCCGCGACAGCTACCGCGACGCGGTCGCCCTCGCCTCCACCGCCGGCGACTGGGCCGCGACCACCCGCTACGGCCTGGCCCTGGGCGAGCTGCTCTTCGCCCGGCGCGACCAGGACTCACTGAACGTGCTGGCCGGCGTGGTGGAATCGGCGCGGCAGACCCGCGGCAACCCCCTCACCCTGGTGCGGGCCGAACACCTGCTGGGCCAGGCCCTGGCCCAGATCGCCGGGGTCGAACAGGCCGAGATGGTCCTGCGCGAGGCCCTGCGCGAGGCATCCGACCCGTTCGCCACCCTCGACCCGGCCGTGGTCCACGAGCACGCCGAGATCCTCGACTCCCTGGCCCGCACGGTCGGCGACGCCGGGCCGGAGCGGGTGGACGAGGCAGTCGGGCTGGCCCGTGAGGCCGCCTCGGCCTTCCTCGCCGTGCAGGCCGCCGGGCAGGCCGGGCGCTCCCTGCTGCTGGCCGCCCACCTGCTCGACGGCGCCGCCCGCCCCGCTCAGGCCCTGCCCCTGCTGCTGGAGGCCGAGCCGCTGCTCGACGACCGGCCGCAAGTGCTGCTGGAGTGCCTGATCAGCCTGGTCTCGGTGTACGACAGGCTCGAACGACCGGCCGCCGCCCGGGCGGCTGCGGCCCGGGTCGGGCGGGTAAGGCAGGATCACTTCGGCGACCTGCAATTCATCGACGACCTCGGCTGATACCGGCCGAGCACCCACCGTCACCTTCACAGTCAAGGAGTTTCCAGGGAAATGGACAGCGTCGAGGACCGCATCGAGACCCTCTTCGAGGAGATCGACGTCACGCCCTTCGGGCCGGCCGAGCGCGCCCTGATCGACGAGGCGATCGCGCTGGCCGACGAACACGGGCTGGACGAGCAGGGCTATACCGCCCGGCTGCGGCTCCTTCCCTCGGCGAGCATGCTCGGCGACACCGACGCGCAGCTGTCGGCGTTCGCCTGGTGCGTGGGCCGCAACGCCGCCGACCCGGAGAAGTTCCCCCTGCAGGTCGGCGGTTTCGACCTGCTCTGGTACCACAAACACGTGGTCAGCTCGCTGATGGGCAGCCCGCTGTTCTCGATCGCCGACGTGGACTCGGCGATCGAGGCCATGCAGCAGCAGTACCTGAAGGAGGGCGTCGGTCTCTCCGGCGTGCTGCAGGCCCGTTTCCAGGCTGCCGTCGGGCAGGGCCGTCTCGACGAGGCCGGCACCTGGCTCGGCGAGCTGAAGCGCACCCCCCGCGACAACTACAGCCACTGCGAGACCTGCGTGCGGGCCGAGGAGGCGGAGTACCACTACGCCATCGGCAAGGACGCGGACGGGCTGGCGCTCGCCGACGAGATCCTCGAGCAGGGCATGACCTGCGGCGACGAGCCGGAGAACACGATCGCCCAGGCCCTGCTGCCGGCGCTGCGCGCGGGCCGGCTGGACGAGGCCCGGCAGATGCATCTGCGCGGCTACCGGATGGCCCGCACCAACGCCGACCACCTCACGATGATCGCCCAGCACCTGCGGTTCTGCGCCGTCACCGGCAACGAGGCCCGCGGCCTGGAGATCCTCGAACGGCACCTGAACTGGCTGGTGCATGACGGGCTGAACGCCCAGGCCCACTTCGACGCGCTGTCCGCGGCCTCGGTCCTGCTCGGTGCGGCGCAGCGCGCGGGGGCCGGCGCCCAGACCGTCGCGGCCGCCTCCGACGCCCAGTTGGTCCCGATCCTCGGGGAGCACGACGGGCCCTGGACCGTGACCGATCTGAAAGACGCGGCCCGTCAGGCGGCCGCCGCCCTCGGCGCGCAGTTCGACGAACGCAACGGCAACGGCTGGTACGAGTCCCGCCTGGCCGCCGACGACGAGCTCGCCGGAACGTCGTACGACCTGCCGATCGGCGCCACCCGGGTCAGCACCGACGCCGCGCCCGCCGCGCTGCCGGACGACCTGGACGGGCGCCTGATCCTGGTCTCCGACCTCCTGTCGATGGACGAGCGCGGCCAGGCCCGCCAGGTGCTGACCGCTGTCGAGTCGCTCGGCGACGCCCCCGGCGGGGAGCCGCTGACAGCCGCCCAGATCGCCGAGATCGCCGGGCTGAAGGCGCGTCTGGAGGCTGCGGGCGAGAGCGACGAGATTCTCGCGAGCATCTTCGAGGTGGCCGGCAACGAAGGTCTGGACGCCGCCCTGGCCCTGACCGAGACCGCGCTCACCGACCCCGACCTGGAGAAGGGCCGCGGTCGCGGCCGGCGCGCGGCGCTGCTGCGCACCAAGGCCCAGCTGCTGGGGGCCGACGACCAGTTCGACGCCGGCCTGGCCGCCGCCGATGCCAGCCTGGCCATCGGCCTGCGCCTGGGTGCCCGCGAATGGGCCTCGACCACCGCGATTCTCGGCGCCCATCTGGCCCAGGACGCGTCCAAGGCCGACCTGGCCATCGAGCGCTGGCGGATCGCGATCCGCGAGGCCGCGCTGGCCGAGCTGCCGCAGGAGCTCAGCGCCCGGCTGGAACTCGGCTCCCTGCTGCAGGCCCTGGGCCGCGCCGAGGAGGGCGTGGAAGAGGCCCGCGAGGTGCTGCGCCGCCAGATCGCGACCGGCGCCCCCGACTCCGAGCGGGCCGAGACCCTGCGCCGCATCGGCCAGGGCTGCGTGGCGATGCAGGAGTACCAGGACGCACTGGAGGCCTACCGCGACGCGGTCGCCCTGGCCTCCCAGGACGAGGACTGGCTGCTGGCCACCCGGGCGGCGCTGGCGCTGGGCGAGCTGATGACCGACGCCGGTGACGAGGACGGCATCGCGGTGATGGCCGGTGCGGTCGAGTCGGCCCGCCACCTCGAGGAGGACGACCCGATGTGGCTCGTGCGGGCCATGCACATGCACGGCCGGTCACTGAGTCTCGCCGACGAGGACGACCGGGCCGCCGAGGTGCTGCGGGAGGCGGTCGAACGCGCCGCCCAGGCCGCCGCCGACGACCACCCGGCCGCCGCGTTCGAGCACGCCGACCTGCTCGACTCCCTGGCCCGGGCGATCGCCGGGGAACACCCGGACGAGGCCGTGCGGGTCGCGAAACAGGCCGCGCAGGAGTTCATCACGATCGAGGAGGAAGTCCCGGGCGGGCGCGCGCTGATGCTGGCCGCCGGGGTCCTGTTCAACCACGACCGCCCCGCCGAGTCCCTGCCCCTGATGGAGCAGGCGATCGAGATCCTGGCCGACCACCCCGACGTCCTCGGCCAGGTGCTCAACGCCGCCGGTGACGTCTACGAGAAGCTCGGCCGCCACCACGAGGCCAAGCAGGTCCGCGACCGGGCCGAAGAGCTCAGCTGACCCCCAGACCGTGTGCGTGAGATCAACAAACCAAGATCTTCGCCGTGATCATGCAAATCCCCCAGCCTTCGGCCGGGAGGTGCCCCCACTCCCCGGAGTTCTAGAACTGTCGCCTTCAGAGTTCTAGAACGCTGGGGAGGTTTTGCATGATCACGAAGGTTTGGGGGTGGGGGTTGAGGTGACCGATCCCAGCAGGCGCCACTTCCAGCTCGGCCGCACCGCGCGCAGGTGGCGGGCCTGGACGCTGCCGGCCCAGACCCCCGCGCCGTAGGCCGCGTCGTCGAGCAGCACGGCGATGCTCCAGCGCACCGGGTCGATACCCTCCGGACGCAGCCTCAGCCATTCGCGGACCGGGGAGGCCAGCACCAGGACCAGCGCCGCGAGCGCGCGGCCCTTGCGGTGACGGCCGGGGAGCGCGAGCAGCAGGGGCAGGAGTGGCAGGGCGAACTGGGACGACCAGCGGCCCATGCCGAAGAACGTCTCGCGCACGCCGATGGCCAAGGGCTTGAGCAGGTCGTCGCTGGTGGTGCCGGCCTGGGTCAGGGCGTGGTGGGCATCGGCGTAGCCGGCCGCGAACGTGGCGGCGGCCAGCAGCGGGCGCCGGGCCAGCAACGCCGTCACGGTCGAGACCGGCGCGGCCACCATCACCAGCGGCGCCACCTTGCCCGGATGCCGTTCCTCGAGCTTCGCCGCCGAGGTGCCGTAGGCGAAGCGCCTGCGCAGCAGTGACTTCCACCCGGCCGGTTCCTCGTGGCCGATCTCCACGGTGGGGTCGTACCGCACCCGCCAGCCGGCCTCGAGCAGCCGCCAGACCAGGTCCACGTCTTCGCCGTACCGCAGATCCTCGTCGAAACCGGTTGGCCCCTCGATCTCCTCGAGCGCGGATCGGCGCAGGATCAAGGCCGCGGTGGGCAGGTAGGACACCCGGCTGAGCGGTGCCACCCGGGCCGGCAGTCCGCCCAGGTCGAGCACCGGCCGGGCCTGCGAGAAGCGCTCGGCGAGGGTGTCGCCCGCATGCCCGCCGGCAACGATCCGGGGAGCCACCCCGGCCAGCAGAGGGTCGTCGAAATGCCCCACCAGGTCGTCGATCCAGCTGGCGGACGGCAGGCAGTCCGAGTCCAGGAAGGCGACCAGCGGGGTGCTCACCGACTCCAGGGCGAGGTTGCGGGCCGGGCCCGGGCCACCGTTGACGGTGCGGACCAGCAGCCGGGCGCCGTGCGTGCGGGCCACCGCGGCGACGGCCTGCGGGTCGAGCGAGGCGTCGTCCACCACGATCACTTCGGCCACCGCCTGCTGCGACGACGCGGCCAGACCGCTCAGGCAGCGGTCGAGCTCGGGGGCCCGGTCGCGGACGGGGACGATCACCGTGACCACGCCCTGCCGCCCCGGACGCCGGCCGTCGTCGTCCGGAAGTCCCTGGCGCACGGGATGCACCACGCCGGCGTCGGCGAAGCGACGCGCCAGGGCCGAGGCCGCGGGACTTCCCACGACGCCCGATCTCAGCTGCGAGAACGCTTCCTGGCCGGCCGGGTTGAGGCGGAACAGCCGGGCCGGCGAACCGCCGAAAACCGTTCCGTCCGGTTTGATCACCACCTCCGGGTCAAGCTCGACCCGGAAACCCACTGGCACTCCCGTCGTCGTCACGGGCCCAACTCTAGGCTCCCAGTTTGCCGTAGGGCGGGTCCCAGGCCAGGACCTGCGTGTGCAATCCGTCGACGAGGCGCTGAATCAGCCGTTCACCCTCCTCGGCAGTCGCCCCCTCCGGGTCACCGAGGACACCGTTGGGGCTGACGGCCCGCACCCCGCCGGCCCGCATCCGGTCGATCAGTTCCCGCACCGGCGTGGTGTTGCCCCGCTCGGCCAGGCGCCGGTGGACCAGGTGCGGCTGCAGAGCCAGCTGCATCGAGGTCTCGGTGCGCCCGGCGTGCGCGTCCCCGTCCACGGTGGCCATCCACAGCAGCACGTCGCGCGACTCGGCCCGCAGCTTCCGCACGGCCTTCACCGCCGGCACCGCGTTGCCGCCGTGCGCGTTGACGAACACCTGGCGCCGGTAGGTCTCCCCCGCCGACCGGCCCAGCTCCAGCAGCATGAACTCCAGCGCGTCCTGGCCGATCGAGATCGTGCCCGCGAACCCGGCGTGCTCACCGCTCGACCCGTAGGCGACGGCCGGCCCGAGCGCGACCTGCGGCATCCGCTCGGCCAGGCGCCGGGCGACGGCGAGCGCCACGTCCCGGTCGGTGCCCAGCGGCAGGTGCGGGCCGTGCTGTTCGGTGGAGCCGATGGGGATGACGACGATGCCGTCCGCAGCCGCGTGCTCGGCGATCTGCGGGCTGGTCATGGCAGCCAGGTCGAAGTACGGCACGGATCCAGACCCTACGCCGCGTCACTTCCCCGACACCCAGCAGGTCCGAGAGCACCCCCAACCCTTCCGTGATCACGAACGGAGGAAAGGGAGGATCCCCTACGACCGGAAGATCGACGACAGCGCCGGCGCCACCTGGCGGTGGTCACGCACCACGAACATCTTTCCCCGCCCGACCGCGGCCAGCTCGCGTCCCAGTTCCTCGTCCTTCTCCCCCGAGGCGTCGAGCAGCACGTCGAGCCGGGGCAATAACGCCGCCGGGCCGCGGGGGTCGGGGCCGGCGTTGTGCACGCAGTCCGACAGCAGCAGCACCCGGGCCTCCGGATTCGGACGGCGTGACAGCTCGGCCGCCGCCAGCTGCAGCGGGAACCCGACGTTGGTCAGCCCCCGGGCGGGCAGTTTCAGCAGGTCGTCGAGCAGAGTCTGAGCCAGGAAGGGTTTGCCCATCGGCAGCAGGATCGAGCAGTCCGACCAGAACGCGATCACGCCCACGTCGTCGTTGCCCAGTTCCCCGGCCAGCGCTCCGACCGTCGCCGCGGCCGTGCGGATGCGTTCGCCCCGCATCGAACCGGACACGTCCACCACCAGCTCGACCGACCGCCGACGGCGCACCCGTTCCCGCACGACGATGTCCTCGTCCTGCGGAAAGGGCTTCTCCGCCAGCACTTCCAGCGTGCGGTCGAGATCGATGTCGTCGGCACCCTCGCGGTAGCGCACGCTGACGAGTTCGCCGGTACCGCGCCGGCGCCCGGTGCCGTGGGGCGGCCGGTGCAGCGACAGGCGGGCCGCGATCTGCCGGGCGCGCTGCTTGACCTCGTTCTCCACCGGATCGCCGTCCTGCTCCAGCGGCACCACCCTGCCGGCGTCGTCCGTCTCCCCCGGCCCTCCGGAACCCTGGGCGAAGGCCTTCGCCGACGCCTTCGTCCCCCGTCCCAGGGCCTGGAGCACCGGCCCGCCACCGCTCTCGCCGATACTGAACACCATCGGCTCGGCGGTCAGGGCTTTGGGACGACGCCGGAGAGGACGCTTCGGGCGCGGCCTGCGCGGGTCACCCGGCTTCCCGACCGGGGAGTCCGCCGCGTCTTCTCTTCAACCCGGCTGGGCCGCGGCCGGGGTGAGGATGAACCGGTCTTCCCAGATCTCCCGCACGACGCGCTCGGGGGTGGTGTCGGCCGCCTCGTCGAGGTGGATCCGGCCCGACAGCGCCACCGTCATCGAATCGAGAACCACCTGCGGGTAGGCACTCTCAGGGTCCAGGCGGGTGGTGGCGTCGGCTGCCGCGCCGACGCCGCGCATGGCCGCCAGCTGGTTGGCCACGAGCACGATGTCGATGGCGCCGCGCACGCTGCTGCCCTGGCGCAGGTGCGGGTGGCGGCGTGTGGCCCGGTTCACCCAGACCGCGTCGCGCACCAGCAGGTCACCGAGCTTGCCACCGGCCTCGGTGCGCAGGTCGACGATGCCGATCTCGGCGTCCTCGGCCTGGTAGCCGACCGCCAGACGGCACAGCCGGTCGGTGATCGACGTGGACAGCCGCGTGGTGCCGACGTTGTCGTACGGGTTCATCGACGCGATCAGCCGGAAGGTCGGCACGGCCCGCACCTGCCCCACCCGCGGCACCGTGATCCGTCGTTCGGCCAGCGCGGCCAGCAATGTGTTCAGGGTGTCGTCGGGGGCCCGGTTGAACTCCTCCAGGTAGAGGAAGCCGCCCTGCCGCATTGCCTCGAGCAGCGGACCGGGCACGAAATTGTCTTCCGTGTAGTCCTCTTTCAGCACCCGCGCGGGGTTGTGGTGCCCGATGAGTTTGGCCGGTGTGAGGTCGGCGTTGCCCTCGACGTAGAACAGCGGGATGCCCCACTCGTCGGCGATCGCGCGCAGCAGGGTGGTCTTGCCGGTGCCGGGCGGACCCTCGAGCACGAGGTCCCGGCCGGCCGCCACGGCGGACAGGATCAGCTCGAGCTCGTGCTCGCGGCCGACCAGGTGGGAGGCGACCCGGTGACGGGTCTGCGCTACGTCGGGGGTGTCAGTGCTCACGGTCACCATGGTTTCAGGGTCGATGGAGGACGATGTGGCCGGGTCCCCGCGACCCTCGGGGAGGGATCGCCTGATCACCAGCAGAATCTTTCGTGATCAGGCAAACCCTCCCCGTCCCGTCAGCTCCTGCCCGATCCGGTCTCGATCCCAGGATCGAACCCGGCGAGCGGGTTCTCGTCGCACCCCCGGGCCGGTGGGGCGGAGACCACCCCGATGGCCGGGCGCACGCCGAGGGTCAGCGCCACCGGCTTCTTCGTGTTCTTCTGCTGACTGCGCAGCGGGTTCTTGTGCGAGTGGTCCAGGCTCGGCTTCGGGACGACGCCCTCCACCGCGCTCAGCGCGCTCTCACCGAAACCGCGCACGCACTCGGGGTCCGGCCCGTCCAGCGGCAGACCGGTGAAGAACTTGGCCGCCATGCAGCCGCCCCGGCAGGAATCGAAGAAGCTGCAGGACGTGCACGCGCCGCCGTCCTGCGGCTGACGCAGTTCCCGGAACAGGTCCGACGTCTGCCAGACGCTCTTGAAACCGCCCTCGTCACGGACGTTCCCGGCCTTGAACTCGTCGTGGATCGCGAACGGGCAGGCGTACACGTCGCCCACCGGGTCGATCAGGCACACGACCCGGCCCGCACCGCAGAGGTTCAGCCCCGGGAGGGCGCCACCGAACGCAGCGAGGTGGAAGAACGAGTCACCGGTGAGCACCTGGTCGCCGTTGGCCACCAGCCAGTCGTACAGCTGCTTCTGCTGAGGGGCGAGCAGGTGCAGCTCGTCCCAGACATCGGCGCCCCGGCCCGAGGGACGCAGCCGGGTCAGCCGCAGCTGGGCCCGGTACCGGTCGGCGATCGCCTTGAACTCGTCGAGCTGGTCGACGTTCTGGCGGGTGACCACGACGGACAGCTTGAACCCGGTGAAGCCGGCGTCATACATGTTCTGCATGGCCCGCATCGCGGTGTCGTAGCTGCCGGTACCGCGCACGTGGTCGTTCACCTCGGCGGTCGCGCCGTCGAGCGAGATCTGCACATCGACGTAGTCGGACGTCGCCAGACGCTCCGCGACTTCCTGGTTGATGCGTACGCCGTTGGTCGAGAACTTCACGCCGACGTGGTGCTCGGTCGCGTAGTCGACCAGGTGCCAGAAGTCCGGCCGCACGGTCGGCTCGCCGCCGCCGATGTTGACGTAGAAGACCTGCATCCGTTCCAGTTCGTCGATGACCGCTTCGGCCTCGGCGGTGGACAGCTCGCGGGGATCACGCCGGCCGGAACTCGACAGGCAGTGCACGCAGGCGAGGTTGCAGGCGTAGGTCAGTTCCCAGGTCAGGCAGATCGGCGCGTCCAGCCCGAGGGCGAACTTGTCGACCAGGCGACCCGGAGAAGGAGGCGGGCCCGACGGATTCGGGGTGAAACCGGCCGGGGTGGCCGATGCGAGCACAGTCATGCGGTGTCCTCCGCGGGCGAGGTCGTTCTCGGGCGGATCAGGTCACCCGCCGCGAGCGCGGCCAGGGCCCGGCCCAGGACCGGGAGCTGGGCCGGGTCGACCCCCGCCGCCAGACACGCGGACCGCGCGTCCGGGGCAGCGGCCAGACCATTGACGACGTCCAGTAGTTGACGGGTCTTCAGGAACGACAGGCGCCGGTTCCCGAAGTGGTACATCAGGGCCCCGAAGGGTTCCGGCCGCACGGAGACACTGGGGTGCAGCTCCCACGCTCTGTCCAGCAGGTCCAGGTCGAGGCCCGGGGCCGGTGCCGGGGGCGGCACCGACATGCGGTTGGTCTGCGTCGTCACGGCCTCGCGCCGATCAGTAGACGCCGCACATCCCGTCGATGGAGACCTCTTCGACCAGCAGTTCCTCGACGTTCGTGGCGTTCTGGCCCTCGACACCCTCGACGACGTTCTGGGGAGCGCTCGTGTTGTTCATCGAAACGACCTCTCGTCCACGGTTAACGACTTTGTCCGGGCGAGTTTATGACACTGCGTGCCGTAAGCGTCAAGGGTGGCTGACGGCAGGCTCCGGGGTCCGGCCGGCCGCCCGCGCGGAGAGGTTCCGTCCCACTCGGGCCGGGACCTGCAGTGACACCCCTGACCAAGCACCCCGGTGGTTAGATGGCCCCGCAGGGCACGTACGGCGTGCCACGACCACGAGGGAGTGTGCGGCACAGATGTCAACGGGGTCTCCGGCACGATCTGAACCCCGCAGTGGCCGCCCCCGCGCCACCAGCCGCAACGCCCTCGAGCGCATCGCCCTGGAACTGTTCACCGAGCACGGTTTCGAGGCCACCACGGTCGAGCAGATCGCCGACCGGGCGGGGGTCAGCCGGCGCACGTTCTTCCGCTACTTCGACACCAAGGCCGACGTGCTCTGGTCGGAGTTCGACGCCGAGGTGCAGACCCTGCACCGGCTGCTCTCCGAGGCCCCGGCCGGGCAGTCCCTCACCGAGTCGATCAAGCAGGCCGTGCTGACGGCCAACCACTACGGGGTGGACGATGTCGCCAGCCTGCGGGCCCGCATGGAGGTCGTCACCAACGTGCCGGCCCTCAACGCCGCCTCGACGATGCACTACGACAGCTGGGCCGGGGCCCTGGCCGAGTTCGCCGCCCGCCGCCTCGGCCAGCAGCCCGACGACCTGATCCCCCAGGCCATCGGGTTCAGCGCGCTCGGGGTGTGCCGGGCCGCCTTCGACCAGTGGGTCGCCCGCCGCGACGCCGATCTCATCAGCTATCTGGACCGGGCCCTCTCCGCCTGGCAGACCGGGTTCGCCGGCCTCGAGCAGTAGACACCCGAACCGCAGGCACCCGAACCGACGCTGCACCCCGGTCCGGATCGCCGCGGGACCGCTCGGCCAGGGATTTTGGGACTCTCTTAACCATCGGACAGGCGAGTTCGCCGTCCTGCATACGGTCCGAGTCCGAAACCATACGACTGGTGACATCCTCGTCGCCGAGGGTGAAATTCAGTTCGTCTTTCGTCAGGCCTGCCGTAATTTGATACAAAATCCAAGTCAAGCGAGGTGTAACGCTCTTCTGGCTCGCAGCGATCAATGCGGGCGACGGTCCCCAGTGCAGCAAGCGCGAAGGGTTCATTCATGTCTCTGGCCATGCCTTACCCGGCTCGACGACGCGCCACCACCACGAACAAGACCTCGATGATCACCGTGCCCGCCGAGCACGACGTCTCTCCCCCCGGTGCACCCCCCGCCGTCCCCGTCGAGCAGGTCTGGCACGTCGGCCTCTCGCGCCCCGGCATGTTCCCGTTCCGTGAGGCGAGCTGCGCCTGTGCCAAGGCCGCCTGCGGTCTCGTCGTT
Source organism: Kineosporia sp. NBRC 101731 (assembly GCF_030269305.1). Classification (NCBI taxonomy): domain Bacteria; kingdom Bacillati; phylum Actinomycetota; class Actinomycetes; order Kineosporiales; family Kineosporiaceae; genus Kineosporia; species Kineosporia sp. NBRC 101731. The sequence goes on along the minus strand of NZ_BSTC01000023.1, from coordinate 18,440 downwards.
CCCGACCCCGAGGTCGCCTGCCCGCTGCACACCGACGGGGCCCACTTCCTGCAGGTGCACTCCGCCGCGGACTGCGACTTCCCGCGCACCGGCTGGCGGCGCCGGCGCCGCCCCAACCTGCGCTGAGCTCTCCCCGCACCGGTCCGATCGCCGGGCCCCGGAAAGCGACCCTCCGGAGCCCGGTGATCCGACCTTCCCCCTCGTGCGCCGCATCCCGCGCTTTTCCGGCCCGGCCACCGCCTGCCGTAGGGTCGGCGGGTGACTGACGGCCCCACCACACTCTCCCTGGAGGAATTGGCTCCCGAGGCCGGTGTCCTGCGCATCTACCGTCAGGTCTTCTCCGTCCTGGCCCGTGAGCACGGCGCGATGATCAACGACGTCGACCTGCTCGACATCGACGAGGCGATCCTCGCGGCGTTCGCCGATGCCGGGAACGAGGGCCTGACCCTGGAGTCGGCCGTCGCGGCCTGCCGGCGCCACGATCCCGCCTCCGTGACCCGCCGGTTCGAGGTCCTGCGGGGCTACGGCGCCATCACCCGCGTCGTCGATCATCCGGGCGAGCGATTCCACCGGGCGGCGTTCGCGCCCTACGTGATGTTGCTGTTCCTGCGCCGCCTGGCCGCCGCCGGTGGCCAGGGCGAGCTGCACCAGCTGCTGGCTCTGGAAGGTCTGAGCATCCGCTCCCCGGGAGCTGTGGCCGACGACGGCCGTGGTTCGGTGAACCGGCTCTCGCGCGTGTTCCGCCTGATGGCCAACCAGCTCTCGAGCCTCACCACCACCAGCCCGGTCGAGGAACTACGCGAGCACGCCGAGCTGCTGTGGGGCAACCGCGCCCTGATCAGCCAGGCCGAGGACGTGCACGCCCAGGCCCTGCACCGGTGGCCCGAACTCGATCGCGAGTGCGCCCAGTTGCGCACCGCCCTGGCCGCCTACGCCGACTCCAGCGAGTCCGCCGCGGCCCGGCTGATCGAGCAGGCCGGTTCCACCCGGGCGCTGGGTCTGCTGCCGGTGGAGACCTGGCGCAGCTTCGCCCGGACCTCCGACGCACAGACTCTGGCCGGGGTGCTCGACGGGCAGGTCTTCGACGCCGTCGCCCCCTGGTTCTCACCGCAGACCATGGCCCTGGCCGTGGAGAACGCCTCGAGCTCGGGCCCGGTCCGGATGCCACCGCCGCGTCCCACCGGTGACACCGACGCCCCCACCGACCGCCCGGTCGCCGGCGACGGGGACCTGCGCGAGTTCACCGACCGGGTGCTCGCCCACCGCGACCGGGTCGGGGTGGCGCAGCTGCTCGACGACGCACAGGACTGGATGGACGGGCGCCGCACCCTTTCCCTGCTGGTCGCCTCCCACCACTCCCCCGAGGTGGACGCGGAACTGACCTGGGCGGACGGCTTCCGGGTCGATCCCGAGGCGGCGGTGCCGTGGGTGTCGGGCGGGATGTTCGGCCGGGTCGTGGGGTCGGGGAACGCGTGAACACCGCTGACACCGCCCTGTGGTGGGCACGCGCCCGCGCGCTCGGCCCCGCCCGGCACCAGGCCGGCACCCCCGCTCCCGACGGTTTTCTCCGTCTGCTCGAGCCCCAGGCCAACGAGGTCTGGCTGCTCCCCGCGCACCCCGGCACCGCCGGGCCCTGGGTACTCGACGAAATGGGTTTCAACGGGCCCACGATCGAGCAGCCCAACGACACCGCGCGGATGCTGGCCGCCGTCGTCCGTTGCTGCTGGACCGATCCGGAGGCCCCGATCTGGCCGGGACGGGAGGTCGACTGGGAGACCGTGCTGTCGGTCTACCGCACGTTCGGCGACCGGGAGGAATCGGTGCTGAACCGCGCCGCGACCGGCGCGATCCGCCGTCTGAACGGCGGCGGCTGGGTGCTGTGGGACGACGACCGCCGCGTCGTGCGTCTGGGCCCGCGCTGCGGCACCTGGGTCAACGCCGACCTCACCGTGCTGCGTGAGCTCTACCGCAGCCTGCCGCCCCCGGAAGAGCCCGAGGAGGACTCTCCCGAAGAGCCCGAGACCTCTGTTCGTGATGTTGCGAACCTTTCCCCGGCGCCGGCTGATCACGAAGGTGAGGCCGACGCCGAGATGAAGGACGCGGTTGAGCACGTCGGTGAGGCCCTCACCTCGGTGCGCCCTGGGGAAGAGGGTGATCCGGCGTGAGCGAGATGGAGATGCATCCCGCCTTCACCTCGGCCGTGGCCGACCTGTCCGAGCGGCACCGGGACGAGGTGCTGGCCGCCTACGCCGCCGTCGAGCACAGCTGGCAACCGCTGCACGAGTCGCAGATGCTGGCCCTGCGCGACGCCACGCTGCGCCGGGCGCTGCAGCAGATGCTGCACCCGCTGGGCCGCACGCTGGTCAAGGTCGGCCCGCACCTGTGGACGTCGGGCTACCGCGACGACATCGCGCGGGAGCTGTCCGAGGAGATGCTGGCGTCTCTGCCCCTGGTCGACCGGGCCGTGTTCGTGCTGATCCTCATCCACTCGGTGGCGATCCCGCGCAGCCAGGGCCTGATCGACCAGGACACCTGGATCTCGAACCAGCCGACCTCGGTGGAGGAACTGAACCGCTACTCCCGGCTCCCGCGCACCGCGGTCCGCACCGGGCTGGCCCGACTGCGCGCGTCCGGGCTGGTGCAGATAGCACCCGACCGGCGTCCGCACCAGGCCCGCGGGAGCAGCAACACCAACGCGGGAGCGTCCTACCTGCCCGGACCGCAGCTCGCGCGACTGACCCCCGCGGCCCGTCGCCGCCTCCAGGAAGAGCTCATTCTCGCGGCCGGTGCGGACACCCCCCTGGCCGCCGCGATCCGGGCGAGACGAGCGCGCCCGTCCGAGGACGGCGTCCTCAAACCCGGTCCCGCTGAACCTGAAACAGCTGAAACGCAGGAGAACTCGTGAGCACGCCACCGATGATCGACCGCAACGACCCGACCGACATCGTCGGCCCCCGGGTGCTGGTCGGCGTGCAGATGGTCGACATCTCGCGGCTGTCGGCGCACCCGGTGCCGCTGACCAACGGCGGGCTCATCACCGTGGCCGGGCAGGGACCGAAAGACTCCAACGGCGCGGGGAAGTCGTCGTTCATCGCGGCGCTCAGCCTGCTGCACGCGGACGAGCAGTGGCGACTGGCCGGTGGTGCCCCGGGTGCGGCTGAGCTGCTGTTCACGGCGGAACTGGCGGCCCAGGAGGCCAAGTGGGCCAATGCCGACCACGGTTTCGTGATCGGGGTGTTCGCCGACCCGGCGTCGCAGACCCAGGACGAACTGGAGGCCGGCGCGCTGACGGTCTGGCTGCGGATCAACCGCAAGTCGCCGTACCTGAGTCTGCGCTGGGTGCGCGGGCTGCACGTGCCCTACGGCGCGAACGACGCCGAGCGCGCGGCCGGGGTCGAGGCGCTGTGGAACCGGCTGCCGCACTCCAACGGGCGGGACGACTTCCACGCCGGCCGGCTGGCCCGGGTGCTGTATGGCGGCCAGGTGCGCTGTGTCTCGTTCCTGTCCACGTCGGTGCGCGCGTCGCCGGCGGCGAACCTCCTGGCCCAGCCCCTGAACGAGCTGTCGCCGTGGCGGATGTTCGACGCCGTGGCGACCCTCACCGGGCTGGACCGCGAGCTGGAGCAGGAGCAGGCGCTGCGCTCGGGTGAGCACGCCCGGCGCACCGACGTGGCCGAGGCCGAGCACGACCTGTCCACCTGGCAGCGCGAGATGGAGGGCGTCGAGGCCGGGATCAAGCGCCGCGACCGGGCCCGGGACATTCTCGGCGAGGCGCGCGAGGCCTGGCGCTCGCGATCGGCCCGGCACGTGGTGGACGGCCTGGAACAGCTGGCCCAGTTGCGCACCAACCTCGGCGACGTGCGCGGCGGACAGGCCCAGGCACGCGTGCAGCTGGCCGAGAACGAGGCCCGGATGGAGGAACTCGGCAACGACGACGGCCTGCAGGAGACCTTCCGGGAGACCGAGCGGCTACGCAACGAGCTGCGGGAGCGTCGGAGCAACGCCGACACCCAGGCCCGGATGAACCTGCGGCAGGTCGAGGAACTCAGCGCGAAACTGCGTGACCTGAAAGAGGCGGCCCGCGCGGCCGACGGCCGGGACGTGGCCCGGGCCCGCGAGGAGGTGGCCGCGGCCCAGGAGGCGCTGGAGGCCGTGATCTCCCGCCGCGGTGCCGCCGAAGACGCGGTGGCGTCGGCCGCGCAGCAGGTGAAGGCCGCCGAGGCCGGTGATGACGTGGCCGCGCAGCAGCTGAAACTGCTGCAGAAGGCCGGGATCCCGGTCGCCAGCGTGGTCGACGTGCTGGATCTGGGCGAGAAGGAGCGGGCGGTCTGGGAGCCCCGGCTGGTGCCCTACCGTCACGCGGTCGCGGTGCCGGCCGGTCAGGCCGACGCCGCCCGCGACGCCCTGGCCGGTGAACCGGGCTCGATGATCGTGCTGGCCGACGGTCAGCCGTCCGACGATCTCCCGCGCAGCACCACCGACGAGTTCGGTCTCGCCACCTTCCTGAAGGCCCTTGAATCGCGGGCCGGTTCACGGCATCAGCACGTGGACGACACGGCCGGTGTGATCGTCGTGGCCGGCTTCGAGCGCCCGCTGACCGGGCGGGACGCCCGGGTGAAGGCGGCGCGCGAGCAGCATGCCCTGACCGTCGAGATGCTCGAGCAGATCGGCACGGCCCTGGAACGGGCCCGGGCCAAGCTGGTCACGGCCAGTTCCCGGCTGGAGGGCGCCAAGGCGGCCCAGCAGGTCGAGGACGCCGAGGTCGACATCGAGCGGCTGCGGGAGCAGGCCGGTGAGCTGCAGGAAGCCCTGGAGGAACTGCTCGGCCCGCTGGAGGATGCGGAGGCCGCGCACACCCGGGCCGCCGTCGACCGGCAGACCCGGCTGGACAAGATCAACACGCTGCGGGGCGAGGTGACCCGCAGCCGGGCCGAGGTGAAGAAGTCCGAGGAGATCGCCGAGAAGCTGGAGGCCGAGCTGCAGGCGGTCGACGTCGACGCCCGGGCCGTGGCCTGGGGCGCGACCTCCGGCAAGGCCGGGGACCACCTGCTGACACTGCCCGAGGACGAGCAGCGGCGCAGCACCACGGAGTGGAACAACCTGGTCTCCAACCATCTGGAAGACGTTCTGCGACGCTGCTTCCCCGACAGCACGGCGGCCCAGGACTACCCGGCCGAACTGCGCGAGCTGGTGTTCGAGCAGAACTGGCGGCGCAGCACCCTGGAGGCCCAGGTGCCTCTCATCCCCGACCTGATGCGGGCCCTGCGCACCCACCTGGACGTCACCGCGCAGCAGGACGCGCACGACCAGGCGATGATCGACCAGCAGCGGGCCCAGCGCCGCGCCGACCTGGAGGCCGCCCGGGCCGGCCTGTCCGAGTCCGAGCAGACCACCCGCGCCCACCGTTCCGTCCTGGCCCAGGGCATCAAGGCCAAGCTGAAGCTGGTCGCGGACGAGTTCGACCGGCTGGACCGGGAGTACGGCGGGTACGGCGCCGGGCTGGACTACCCGGAGCCGGAGCCGCCGACCGAGCCGGACAAGCCGTGGCGCTGGAGTCTGACGCCCCGCTGGCGCCGGGCCGAGAACCAGCGCATGTCCAGCTACAACCTGCGGGCCAACACCGCGCAGATGGACGAGAAGGCCGTCAAACTGGTCTGCGCCTCGGCCCTGGCCGGCGGTAACGACCGGCCGCTGCTGCTCATCCTCGACGAGCTCGGCCGCAACCTGGGCAAGCAGCACCGCCGCGAGGCCGTGGCTCTGTTCGAACGGATCGGCCGCGACCGCAACATCACGGTGATCGGTGCGCTGCAGGACGACATGGAGCGCTACGCCATCGAGGCGTCCAACCTCTACATCAAGCTGCGACGCTCGTCCGACGCGGTGGCCTACAACGACCCGCCGATCGTGCTGGGCGACGACGCCAACCGCTCCCGGGTCGAGATGCTGCGCGAGTGGATGGCCGCCTACCGCCCGACGTCGAAGAACATCGACGTGCGGGAGGACGAGCTCGACCTGGCCTAGTAGCTCAGGAGCCGGTGCCCAGGGCGAGGGTCAGGGACGCGTGTTCCAGCATTCTCGGGTCGTGGGTCGAGGTGACGACCAGCGTGCCCTGACCGACCTGGTCGAGCACGGTATCGATGACGCGGCGGGCGTTCTCGTCGTCCTGGTGACCGGTCGGCTCGTCGAGGACGACGAGCTGGGCACCGGGCAGCAGGGCCCGGGCCACCGCGACGCGCTGCTGTTCCCCGATCGATCCCCCACCGACCGGACGGCCCGCCAGCACCCCGACCCCGAGCCGGTCGAGCAGCTCGGCGGCCCGGTCGGGGGCGGCCGGGTGACCGGCGGCGAGCGCGGGCAGCACCAGGTTCTCCACCCCGTCGAGCTCGGCCAGCAGGGCCAGGCGCTGCGGCACGACCGCGATCCGGGCCCAGTCGGTCAGGTCGGCCGTGGGGGTGCCGTCGAGCAGCACCAGGCCCCGCTCCGGCCGCTCGAACCCGGCGATCAGATGACACAACGTGGACTTGCCCGAGCCCGAGTGCCCGGTCAGCGCGACCAGCAGGCCGGGCCCGGCCGTCAGGTCGACCCCGTCGAGCACCCCGTGCCCGACGTTCTCCACGGTCAGCATGACGCCCCCTCCGCTCCGTCCCCCGGCACAACCGTCTCCGGCGCCTGCAGAATCACCCGTCCCTCTTCGATGCGCACCCTCGCCCGCCGGCCCGGGAAGAGCTGGAGGGCCTCGGGCGGCAGCTGGAGTCGCCCGGCGCCGTCGATGACCGCGTCGGCGGTGCGCGCCCGGCCCGACTCCTCGTGCAGCTCCGTGCCCGAGCGTTCGGCCGAGAGCACCCCGTGCCGCAGGTGCAGCACCCGCGGGAGAAGACGCAGGGCGCGGGAGTCGTGGGTCGAGAGCACGCAGGTGGTGCCCGCGGCGGCGATCGACCTCAGGGCCGCGATGACCCGGCCGGCGTTGTCGTCGTCCAGCTCGGCGGTCGGCTCGTCGGCCACCACCAGGTCGGGGGCGTGGGTCAGCGCGGCGGCGACGGCCAGGCGCTGCTGCTCACCGCCGGAGAGCCGGGCCGGGCGGGCGTCGGCCCGGTGCGACAGGGCCAGCATCTCCAGCACCGCCCCCGGCGCCAGACCCTGCGTGCGGCCCCGGGTGCGCGCGACCTGCCGCAGATTTTCCATCGCGGTCAGGTGCGGGAACAACCCGTGCGCCGGACGCTGCGGAACCCAGGCAATACCGTTGCGGCGCAATCCGTTCAGTACCGATCCGCGAGCGCGGGTGACGTCGGTGCCGAACATCGTCACGGTGCCCGCGCTCGCCCGGTCGCGCAGGGACAGGATCGACAGCAGTGTGCTCTTCCCACCGCCGGAGGGCCCGGCGATGGCGGTCAGGCTGCCGCGCGGGAAGTCCACGTCGACACCCCGCAGGGCGTGCACCTCACCCGAGACCGCCTGGTAGATCCGCACCACGCTACGGAACCCGGCGGTGATGTCGTCACTGGTCATCGCGCAGCACCTCGGCAGGTTTCAGGGTGGCCGAGCGCCGGGCGGCGACCATGACGGCGACCACGGTGACGACGGCAGCCGCCAGAGCGCTGAGCGCCAGTGGCCCGAGCGGCACCCGGATGCCCATGGCCGGGGCCAGGTCGGGCCCGGGCTCGACCAGACGGGGTAGCAACACGAGCATCAGGGCGAACGGGGGTGCGAGGGCGGCCAGCGCCCCCAGGCAGGTGAGCGCGAGTTCCGTGGCCCGCAAACGGATCAGGCGGGAGCGGCGCAGGCCGAACCGCCGCAGCACCAGGTCGACCGGGGCCGCGCGGGCGACCCGCCGGTCCACGGCCACCACGACCGACAGCCCGGCCAGGGCGGCGGCCGCGGCCCCGAGGACCACCTGATAGCTCGCCGCCCAGCCGCTGGACGTGAGCACCGGCGTGGCCAGCGACTCCTCCAGCGACCGGGAGCTCGTCACCGTGATGTTCCGGTCCGCCAGATAACGGTCGAGCGAGGTGGGCGACTCCTGGGACCACACCCAGGTCGCGAACGTGCCCTGTCTCTCGCTGATCCCCTTCCGCGCCGGGTCGAGGTTGGGGTTGCGGGCGTCGAACGAGGCGAACAGTGAGGTTGCGTCGAAGAGGATCGTCGGCCGCCCGGTGCCGGGGAATGTCTTCACCGAACCGCGCACACCGATCTTGATCTCGTCGGCCCCCATGAGCACGGTGCCGCCGCTGCCCGTCGCCCCGGCGCTGTTCGCGTCCACCCCGACCAGGACGGCCGGAACCGTCGCGTTCCGCGCATCGGCGCTCGTGCTACCGCTCTCCGAAACGGCGCTGCCCGAAACTGTGCGGCCCGAGGCTTCACCGCCTGAGCCGCCCGTCCCCTCTGACTCCAGAAGGCCTAGCGCGGTCCGTGCTTCCGCCAGCTCCGGCCCCTCACCCCAGCTGGCGGCCCGGCGCAGGCCCGCGGGGTCGACCACGAGCACGTCGACCGTGACGTAGTCGGGCCGCAGCTGACCAGTGGCCCTCCAGACCACGGAACGCCCGGCGGGCAGATCCGGTGTGGGGCCCTCTCCCCCACCGAGGTCGTAGGAATGCGGAATGCGGGCCGCGCTGTTCGCCCCGGCCATCACCGAGGCCTTGTCCAGCGCGGAGGCGTGCACGGCGTTCGCCGACACCAGACCGTAGGCCAGCACGCCGATCCCGATGGCGAGCACCACCACCAGGTCGGCCACCGCCACCCCGGTGTTCCGCAGCCCCCGCAGCACCAGCCGGTCGGGCGACGTCGGGGCACGCCCGCGGGAAGCCCGGGCCGGGGAACCGGCCCGCCACCGCCCGAACAGACCCGCGACCGTCACGGCCAGACGCACCACCAGCGCGCACCCGCAGGCCAGCACCAGGATCGGCAGCACGGCCGCCAGCGGGTCGGTGTACGAGCTGTTGCCGTCACGGCTCAGCGTGGCGCCCACCGCCAGCACGGTGGCACCGGTGAGCAGGGGCAGCCAGGGCCCTCCGCCCCGGGACACCTTCAGCCCGGCCAGGTTCCGCGCGATCGTGCGGGTCTGCAGCAGGGTCACCAGGGCATGGGCGACCAGGGTCAGCACCGCGACGAACCCGGCCGCGAGCACCGTGGCCCGCACGGCGCCGGGCCCCAGTTCGCTCTGCGGACCGAACTGCCAGAACGCCAGCCAGGCCCCGGCCCCGCCGACGGCCGCGCCGAGCACGGCCGGCAGCAACAGTTCCAGTGCCCCGGCACCGATCACCACCGGCACGGGCGTGCCCAGGCCGAGCAGCAGTTCCGTCTCGCGGCGGCGGCGCTGGGCCAGGGCCTGCAACGCCACCACGACCGCGGCCAGCCCGAGTGCCCCACCGGCGTAGGCAATGCCTCGACCCTGTTCGGCGGCGGTGCGGGCATCGGCCTCGGCCTGGGTCTGCAGCTCGGGCAGGGCCGTCTCGACCCGGCCGATCGCCCCTTCGCCCGTGAGCAGCCCGGTCAGCTCGCTGCTCGGGTCGGCCCCTGCCACCTTCAGCAGCTGCGCCGCGGCGGCCGCCTGTTCCAGGTGCTGCGGGGTGCGCCCAGCGGGGACGAGCGACGCGGAGTACGTCCAGGTCGGCGTCTCCTGTGCGGCGGCGAGCGCGGTCTCGACGCTCTCCCGGTCGCCGATCATCAGCGTGGCCGGCGTCGGGCAGCCCAGCGGGTCGCCCGGTAACAGGGACGCGATGGACGAGAAGTACGAACCGGTGGGCAGCGCGCCGTCGGCGCCGGTGCGGTAGGTGCCCGCCAGCTTCACCGGGGCCGAGGTGTTGGCCGGTATCCCCGGCACCTGCGCCACGGTGCCGTTACCGGCACAGCCCAGGATGTCTCCGCCCTGGATGGTCTTTCCGGCGCGGAACGTGTCGCCCGGTTCCAGACGCAGGCTCGTCGCCACGTTGTCGGGCAGCCAGATGCCCTGGGCCCCACGCTTGCCCTGGACCACGTCGAGCGCCTCGACCGCGCCGGTGCGGTACCAGAGCACGGCTTCGCGTCGCCTCTGGCCGACGGCCAGGAACGGCGTCGGCTGCGCGTCGTCGAGCTGCCACGCCGACGCCCAGGTCGAGGTGATCGGCTCGCCCAGCCAGGGCACCTCGTCCACCATGTTCGTGACCCGGGGTTCGGCCGCCGACGCGAACGGCCCGAGCACCGTGACCCCGAGCGCTGCCTGGCGGGTGAGCTGGGTGTTCGACGGCACGGTCGCGAGCTTGCGCTCCAGCGAACCGGCCGCGGTCGCCCGGCCGAACAACGGCCCGGCCGCCACCAGCCCGGCCAGCAGGGCCACACTCACCGTGATCATCACCGCGAGTGAACCGCTGCGCAGCATGCGCCCCGGCGCCCGGCGCAGCAGGGGCCAGCCACCGCCACCCATATGTTCACCCTTCCGGAAAAACCACGTGTCCCGCTCGATCGGCCCCCACAGTAGGGGGCCGCACCGACAGTCTTGTCACGGCCCCGGAAGACCTCTGATCGCCCGCGCGAACGCCCCCGCCAGCACCGCGTACCCGTGCTCGTTCGGACGGAAGAGATCGGGCGCGAGCCGCCCGCGCCAGGCCCAGCCGGTACCCGTATGCCGTAGCTCAGCCACCCGTACCCGGCCCGCGCAGGCGGCGGCGTCGACGGCCGCGTTCAGCCGGTGGGCCGCTGGGCGTGGGTTCGGCAGGGTGCCCACCACCGAACCGGGCGGCAGCAGGTCCAGCAACCGCGGGAAGTCGGTCCGCAGGGCTGCCCGGAAATCGGCCCGCAGCAAGTCGTTCGAGCCGATGAGCAGGGTGACCAGGCCGATCGGCAGATCGTGCGCACGCGCTACCTCGAGCGCGGCGGGCCACTGCCTGCCGATCACGTCGTGCGTCCGGGCCCCGCTGAAAGACAGGTTGAGCAGCCGAAAATCAGGCCGGTCAGCAGCCGGCTGCCCGATGTACCCGAGCTCGGGTGCGGGCGCACCGATCCCCTGCGTCATACTGTCGCCCAGAGCCACCCACAACGGCCCGGTCCCCTGGGCCAGTTCCCGGGCGTTGCGTTCGCCCCAGGCCCGGGCGAACGGCACCACCTGGTCCTGCACCGAGCGCACGCGACGCGACATCCGGGTCAGTGCGGTCAGCAGCGCCCCCGGTGGCCGCCCGCTGAGGTTGTCGTAGCCGATCCCGTTCATCCACCGGTTCTAGAGCACCGCTCCGTCCGGCGCGAGGTGGCCGTCGGTTCAGTCATTTTCGCCAGTACAGGGGCGCACCGCACGGAATCTGCACCATGCACCCAGAACCGGCAATCGGTACGGAAGCAGTACGATCCACCGATCGGGGAAGGAGCCCATACCAATCGTGGTGAACAGCAATTCGACGAAGCCGCAGAAGACTGCGCTGCTCCTGGCGCAGCGCATCGTGCGGGACATCGAACAGCAGGGGCTGGGCCCTGGGGAGAAACTCCCGCCGGAGCGCCTGATGATGGACTCGTACGACGCCGGTCGCGGCACGCTGCGGGAATCCCTGAGATTCCTCGAGTTGCAGGGGGTGCTCTCGTTCAAACCCGGCCCGGGTGGCGGGCCCGTCATCCAGAAGCCGACGGCCGAGAACCTGGCCACCACCCTGGCCCTGGTGCTGCAGTTCGACAGCGCCCGGTACCGGGTCGTGGCCGAGGCCCGTTCGGCCTTCGAGCCCCTGATGGCCCGGCTGGCGGCCGAGCGCATCACGCCCGAAGGGCTGGCCGGACTGGAACAGACGCTCGTCGACATGGAGGCGGGCCTGCACGACACGGAGGCCTACCTGGACTCGAACCGGCGCTTCCACCAGGGCATCGCCTGGGCCAGCGACAATTCGCTGTTCGGGTTCCTGGTCGAGGCGATGGCCGGCTCCATGGACGTCACCCGCAGCACCGAGCAACCGCAGCGGCGCCGCCAGGTCGTGCTGCGCGCGCATCACCGCATCTACGAGGCGATCGCCGGGTCCCGGCCCGACGAGGCGTCCGAGGCGATGGGTGAGCACGTGCAGGAGTACCTGGTCTACGCGCAGAGAAAACACCCGGAGACGCTCGACCGGCCCATCACCTGGCAGGGTGCTCCCTAGAACCACCTGGAGCCATCTAGAGCAGGTGTCTCAGGTACGCCTGCGGATCATTCAGGTACCGCCGCCAGTGGTCGACCACCATCAGGTCGTCCCAGGCCACCTCGGTGAGGCCGTTCGCACTGAACTCGTAGATCGCCGCTCCCGGCGTCGAGGCCAGGATCGGCGAGTGCGTGGCGCAGACCACCTGGGCACCTGCTCGCCCCAGCCGGTGGAACAGCTCGACGAGCCGCAGTGACGAGTTGAACGACAACGCGGACTCCGGCTCGTCGAGCACATAGAAGCCCTTCCGGGCGAACATTGCCTCGAGTACGGTGAGAAAGCCTTCACCGTGGCTCATCTCGTCGGTCTGCCCGGACCAGTACCCCGGCACGTCGCTGTAGGTCGACATCATCGTCATCGCGGTCTCCGCCCGCAGGAAGAATCCGCTGCGCTCCTTGCGCGGGCCCTTCATCATGTTCTGCCCGGCCAGCGACGTGGTCAGCTTCAGCACCTGACCGAGCTGTGACTTCTCCCGGCTGCTGGCATATTTCGTCCCCGCCTTGCCACCGTACGGATCCAGCCCGAACGCCTCCGCGAGCGCCTCCGCCACCGTGGACTTGCCCGAGCCGTTCTCCCCCACCAGAAACGTGATCGGTTTCCGGAACGTCAGGCCGTGTTCGGCCAGGTCCCCGACCGCCGGAATCGTGTAGGGCCACCGTTCCGGATCGGCATTCTCGACGTACGCGCGACGCACCAGCATGCGGTCAGCCTAAACACGTCAGGATCAGTCGGGGACCAATCAGGCATCACTCGAGGAGCAACGTCACCGTGGCACCCTGGTCGTCGTGCCAGAAGCGGATCGAGCCCCGTAGTCCCTCGAGTTCACCCGTGCCACAACCCGGGATCAGGGTGCCGAAAGTAGAACCGTCGTCGCCGTCCATGATCCCGCCGTGCTGATAGACGAGAGTGCCCGCGCGGCCGTCGATCGTGCCCTCGAAGCGCTCGCTGGCGATGTACCCCTGTCCGGTCGCCGCCCCCGCCGTGAGCACACGCGCCACACTGGTGCCGGCCATCACCCCGGTGAAGGTCTTCCCGACCAGGGCCTGACTCATCGACGGCCCGGTTTCACCCTCCGAAGGCTCCAGGTAGACCTCCGCGTCCCAGCTGGTGACCTCGAAATCGCTCCGTATCTCTGCCATGCGCCCCAAGCTAGGGCACCGGCCGGGCAGAACCTTGAAGAAATGCGTCAACCGGCCCGGTGCTGGTCCTGGGCCGGCACCACCGGGATCGACAGCAACGGGGCCAACGCGACCACCGCGAAGGCCACCGGATAGCCGACCAGCGCGATCAGCCCTCCGACGGCCGGCCCGACCAGGGAGGCCGCCGCGAACTGACCCGTGTTCTGCAGGCCCAGAGCCCGTCCCGACCAGGCGGGCCCCGCCGCCTCCGCGACCGAGGTGAAGGCCAGACCGTTGTCGGCCACACTCACCGCCGTCGCCGCGACCATCGCCGCCCCGGTCACGAAACCCCGGTCCAGAGAACCACTTGCCGCCAGCGCCAGCATCACCACGAACCCACTCACCGCAACCACCCGCAGCACTCCGACCCGGCTGCCCACCCGGTCGCTCACCGAGCCGATCAGGATCCGCCCGATCGCCCCGGAGAACTGCGCCGCGGCGATCAGCACCCCCGCGGCCGTCGCGTTCCAGCCCTGCCCGGCGGTCAGCCAGACCAGCCCGAAGGTCGACAGCGTGAACTGCGGCACCACCAGCAGGATCGACACCAGGTGGATCCGCGTCAGGAAACGGCTGTTCCGGTAGGGGTTGGCGAGCAGGTCCCGGTTCTCGTCGACGGTGGACGCGGGTGGGTGCAGCTGGGTTTTCTTGCTTGAGGACGCATTTCCGCTCGGTTCCCGCCCGCTGACGGGTGCCGGCATCGTCCTCTGCTCGAAAGATCTCTGCTGACGCACCGGATTCGGCGCATTCGCGATCCCCACCGCACACGCCACCGCCAGCACCCCCGTCAGCACCCCCGCCAGCGTCAGCGGGGCCCAGGTGCCGTACCGCCCGGCCAGGGGCGGCACGACCAGCGCGGCCACGGCCACACCCAACGGTTGCGACATCTGCCGGATGCCCATCGCCAGCCCCCGTCGCGAGCGCGGGAACCAGCCCACGACGACCTTGCCGGTGCTCGAGTTCGTACTCCCCGACGCGGCCCCCGCCAGCACCAGCAGTGCCGCCAGCGACCACAGCCCGTTCACCGGGGCCGCGGCCAGGGCGAACACCGCGGTCAGCGCCAGACCGCCGGCGATCACCCAGCGCTCGCCCACCCGGTCGGCCAGGGCGCCCCACAGCACCAGCGTGAGCACCAGCCCGAAAGTGGGTGCGGCGGCGAGCAGTCCGGCCTGGGCCAGGGGTAGCCCGCGTTCGACGTGCAGCAGAGGAATCAGGTAGGCGGGCGTGCTGACCAGCAGCGTTCCGGCGGCCTGCGCGGCCACGCCGAGACCGAGCATGCGCCAGGCAGCGCGGGGCACGGTCTCGGTGGGCAGAGGGGTGGCCATCGGAGCTCCTTCTTGCGGTACCGTTTAGGTGTACCCAATTGGTATACCAAAGGAGTTCGCCGTGGCAACAGCCGACGCCACGCCCTACACGACCCTGCGCGCAGCCATCCTGTCGCTGGAGCTCATGCCCGGTGAGAAGCTGAGCGAGCGCGGGCTGGAATCGATGCTGAACGCCTCGCGCACCCCGATCCGGGCCGCTCTGATGAGCCTGGCCAACGAGGGCCTCACCCGGCGCGAGGGCCGGGGATGGCAGGTCACGCCCATCGACCTGGCCGAGGTACGCGCGGTGATGGAGTACCGCGAGGCGGTGGAGTCCGCGGCCGTGGTGCTGGCCGTCGAGCGCGCCGAGGCCGAAGAGCTCGACGCCCTGCGCGATCTCGCCGCGGCCCACCGTGACAACGACGACGAGGAGACCGGTCTGCGCGACGGCGGCGACTTCCACGTGGCGCTGGCCCGGCTGTCCCGCAATGCCTTCCTGGCCGACGGCATGCGCGACGTGCTCACCCGCCTCAGCCGCACCCGCTGGCTGGAGGTCCGCACCGCCCAGTCGCGTCTGCAGGCCCGCGACGAACACCTGCGCATGGTGGACGCGATGGTCGCCCGGGACCCGGAACTCGCCTCCCGGCTGGTGGTCTCCCACTCCCGCGGCACCCGCGACCGACTGCTCACCCATCTGGCCGACGAGAAGCGGCGGCTGCGCGGGCGGGGGTTCTCGATCATCGAGAGCTCGACCGTGCCGCCGCCGCTGACGTGATCAGCGCTCCCGGCGGATCAGCAGACGGATCGGGGAAGATCCGTGCGCTATCACCGCACCGATCTTCCCCGATCTTGCCTGACCCGGCACGAGGCACCACAGAGGGACGGGCTTCCTCGCCAGCCGGCCACCGCCAGGACGGCGGCTACCTGAGCCGCCACCTCACAGGAGTGGGCCGTGACATCACGCCATCCATAACGCAACACCACCTCTCCCCCGGCGACCACAGCGTTGTCCCGGCGCAGGTCCCTGAATGCTTCGTCCACCGGATGCGCCTCCCGGCCGTCCAGTTCCACCACCAGCAGCCACTTCTCATAGCGCACGTCGCGATACCGCCGCCGACCGTCGATGCTGAGTTCGAGCTGATTGCGCACGCCTCGGGGCAGCCGATGGGCGCGTTCCACCTCCCGTAGATATCGGCGCTCCAGTGGGGAGTGGACTCCGTCGGCGAACTCCGCGAGCAACTCGGTGACGAGCCGGCGCCACCGATGCCGTGGGCGTGCGGCCAGTCCATCTGCGACCAGCGAAGTCGTGACGAGCCGACGCTGCAGCGTTCTCAGCACAACGTCGCAGACAGTTTCCGGGGAAGCGGCCGCATCCGCGACGTCGAGCACCGCGTGCTCGATGCGCAGCTGAGGCGGGTTCAGCGTGCGTCGTGCGCGCCGGGCCAGGTCACGCACTCGATGAATCGTCAGGCCCGCGCGTGCCTGTACTCGGCGTTCATGGGGCACGCAAACATCGATAGGGCCGCGATGTCCAGGCCAGAGGCGGGCCAGCCCGAGCGTCGCATGCGGTCCGGCCACCGCACCGGGCCCGCCGTACAGGACAGCGCCCCACACTCTCGTCAGTTCGGGCACCGGCCCCGAATGAGTGACGTACACACCGGGCCACAACACCTGCCATCGACCGTTGTCGACATGGCGCCGAACTTGTCGGGCGGACAGGCCCTGGCCGAGCAACTGCGACCGGGCCACCACCCCCTGCTGAATCTCGCTCAGGGCAACCCACGGCTCCCGCATCTCTTCAGGATGCCGGTCCCGGAGAGGCTCCGGGACGGGGTGTGGATAAACCTGATCGGGGAAGTTCCGTGCGCTGTGACCGCACGGAACTTCCCCGATCCTCAGCCGGTCGGCTCAGCCGGCCGGCTGGTCGTCGTCTGACAGGATCGCGAACATCAGCGAGTCCCGCCAGCGGTCGCGGACCTTCAGGTGACGACGCATGCGCCCTTCGTACTGCAGACCGACCTTCTGCAGCACGTTCTCCGAGGCCTTGTTCTCCGGATCGCAGGTCGCCGAGATCCTTTCGAGGCCGAAGCGCTCGAAGCCCCAGCGCACCAAGGCCCGCGACGCCTCGGTGGCATAGCCCTTGCCCCACTCGTCACGGCGCAGCACATACCCGAACTCGCCCCGTCGGTGCGCCGTGCTGAGGATGCGCAACTCGACCGCGCCGATCACCTCACCCGTCTCGGCGATCGTCACCAGCTTGTTGAACGAGGTGCGCCCCGGATCAGCCAGCACGGCGAGCTCCTGCCGCACGAACGCCTCACTGTCCTCAGGGGTGTTCGGACCCCAGGCCACGTACCGGCAGACCTCGGGGTCACTTGCGTAACCGTGCACGTTGGCAGCATCAGTGCGCGCGACGTCACGGAGTATCAGCCTGGAGGTGTGCAATTCGGTCACGGATCAACGCTACTGGTCGCCCGGGCGTCCGGTCTCCGGAATTTCGTCCTGGTCAGGGCGCCGGGCTCCGGGCGGCAAGCCACGCGGCCAGGACCTCGGGGCGCAGCCGGCCTCGATCGGGTACGTCCATCCCCTGGCCACGGGCCCAGGCGCGCAGTGCCTTCGTGGACGGCTCCGGCTCATCAGACTGCGATTCCCGTTCCGATTCCGGCGCGGGTCCCGGGTTCAGGGCAGCCTCTTGCTCGGCCCAGACCCGGGCTGCGCTGAGCCAGCGATACGTCCATTCCTCGGCCAGTTTCCGGGTGTCGCAGAAGACGATCGGCACACCGGGCCAGGCGATCTGCAGCTCCGCGATGCCGTCGGCCACCAGCGCCGGCCGCACCCGGTCCTGGGCAAAGACCTTCGAGTAGGGTTCCTCGACCACCACCGCAGCCCGCGGGAGTGCGGCCAGGTCGGCAAGGGCGTACCGGAGGCGTCCGCCGGTCAGGCTTCCGATCAGATCGGCCATCGTCTTGCGCTCGACCGCCGCGATCAGCCGGTCGTTCAGCGTGATGGCATAGTCGCCGCAGGTGAGTGCCTGCCGGGTAGTCGTGACCGCCTGCTGCGGGAACTTGTACGGGTACTTCTCGTGGGCGTCGACCAGGATCTCGAGTTCGCTGATCCCGGCCGCGCGGGCTGTCGGGGTACGCACATCGGGCCGGGACTGCTTGCGCGTGCGCGGTGACTGCCAGAACACCATCTGCCGGCCACGGGCGTGGGTGAACACGATCTGGGTGCGGCTCTCGCGGGCACGGTCGGCGACGATGTCGATGGCTGCTCCCCGCCGGTCACAGACCCGCAGCTTCACCTTCTCGACCTCGTCCAGAGTGCCGTCGAGCGGCCAGGCTTCCAGCGGTAACGGGTGGCAGTACAGCCCACTGGTACGAGGCCACGTATCTTTCGTGGCGAACACCAGTCCCTCGCCCAGGGGAAGACGTAGCAGGTAGGGCAAGCGGCTGTCCGGGTCGGGGTTACGGGCGATCACCAACTCCACAGCTTCACGCTACCGGGTGAAGCCGGTACTACCTCATCAAAACTTGCTGGAAGACAAGGAACCCCGCCGTCTCTCCCCTCCCTCCTCTCCCCTTCTTCGTTCGTGATCATGCAAAGTGTCCCCGGGGACACTTTGCATGATCACGAACAAGGGGTGGGGGGTTGTGGACGACCTGCTGGCGGACGAAGTAAACCTCCCCTCGCGCTGTGGTCGCCCCGAACCGGCCCGCAAACGCAGTAATGGCGGCCCGCGCCGCCCGATCGAAAGTTTCTTCGTCGGGCGGGGGCCGCCATTACTGTCTTCAATTTTTGTCCGGCGATGTCCTACTCTCCCACACCGTAACCAGTGCAGT